>CAJUGG010000026.1 GCA_910585995.1 uncultured Lachnospiraceae bacterium | reverse complement strand
AGGAACGTTAAATTTGTCTATAAGGGCTTTGAAGAAAGATTCAACAGAGGCGTTAGAAGCGTTTGAAAAGGCAATAGGAGTTACAGGTTATGAAACGTTATTGAGATCACAAGGAACAATTGCTATATTGGCACGATTAATTCGATATTCATCAGCGGAAATGCAAAAACAGATGTTTAGACTGTTACAATCAAAACCAGAAATTGTAAAAGTTTTGCTGGATCAGTCACTAACCAAAGGATGTTCTATTGCTACTTTAAATATTCCTATAAGGGCAATAAGCATAGTAAATTATTCTGATTTGCATAGATTAGAAAAGCTAATTGGAGTAGACAGATATCTTGCATTGTTTTCCAAATGTAGTGCAAATACGATAACAATAATGAGAATTATGGCATGTTCTACGCTCTCTGATTCTTTAGTAGATGCAATTAGTGCAGATAAGGACATTTGGAATGAGTCCAGAGATTATATTTCTGAAGAATCCTGTACGATTATGAAAGAATTTCAAAATGATCTGCATTATGCCCAATATAATAAAAGGGAGAAATTTTTTCGATTTATTAAATACTCGGTTTTTTCAGAAGAATGGCTAAGCTGGATCAGGCAGGGTGCAACATTGGAAGAGGCTATTTTAATAATGAGATATCTTCCAATAAGTGTAGCAAGTCAGATTGCAGATCTGTGGCTGCAAAATTATGAGGAGGTTATGGAGGATATTCTTAATGTTGAGCAGATACGTACTGACAAAAGAAACATAGACTCGCGGACAGTATACTGGGGGATACGGGGCATCAGAAATTATAATGAACAATTGTTTGCCTTGATAAGTAACGAATATCAGCAGACATAAAAGAAAAAGTGCATTGTACCGGTAAAAATCGCGTCAATTATATTTGAATTAATTGACGCGATTTTGAATCGATAAGTTGTGCGCCATAAAATATGCAGATTATAGATCAAGACTATTCGGATTCATAAGAAAATCCATGATTCCCATAATTACAATTCCCTCATCATTCCGCCATAATTTAATCCGGTCTTTCACGACAATAATCTTTTTAAATGAATCGCCAATATGCACTAGAGATTTCTGTTCCTGCTGCATTTTATCATTATCTGGAATGGCAAATGCTGACTGAATATAGTATCTTTGATTGCCACGATTGCAAACAAAATCAACCTCTAACTTTTTACGTATCGTTCTTCCATTTTCATCACGTTCGGAGCGTTCCACAACGCCAACATCTACATTGAACCCTCTGATAAGCAATTCATTATAAATAATATTTTCCATAATATGATTTTCTTCCTGCTGCCTAAAATTGAGTCTGGAATTGCGCAGCCCAATATCCGTAAAATAATATTTAAAAGGAGAGGCAATATATTTTTTCCCTTTTATGTCATACCGTTTTGCCTTATTAATAAAAAAGGCATCCAATAAATATCCAATATATACTCCAATCGTTTTATCACTGACATGAATCCCATTGCTTTTAAAAGTATTTGCCAATTTTGTCGGGTTTGTCAAAGAGCCTACTGCTGACGCAAGTATGTTGACCAGAGTATCCATGACATGATCTCCTCGCAGTTTATGCCGTTCTTCGATATCTTTTAAATACAGTTCCCTACATAAGTCAATCAGATATCTTGACTTTAACTCATCCGTTTTTTGGCTGAGAATCAACGGGAGTCCTCCATAATTATAATAATCAATCCAAGCATCCTGTTTATCCTCCGGATACGTAGCAACATATTCGGAAAAAGAAAGAGGATAAACCCGTACCTCATCTCCGCGTCCTCGAAACTCCGTCAGTACATCGGTAGAAAGAAATTTGGAATTACTTCCGGTTATATAAATATCCAGATTATCCCTCCTGTTTAAACCATTGAGCACCGACTCGAATCCCCTGCACATCTGAACTTCGTCCAGAAAAATAAACCATATACCCTTATCCGTTATGCACTTTTTGATATATGCGTTGAGGCGTCTGCTTTCACCAAGTTCTTCATATTCATCATCATCCAATGGAATCCTGATGATCCTGGATGCCTCTATGCCGGAATCCAGCAGATACTGATAATATAACTTGAACAGAAGATAAGACTTTCCACACCTCCGAATGCCAGTAACCACCTTAATCAAACCATTTTCCCGGCGTTCAATCAATCGATTTAAATATAAATCACATTTAATCGTTTCTATTTTTCTCTCCCCCAACTTCGGATTTTTGCATTTTGATGCAATTTTCCGAAGTATAAATTTTAGAAATTATTTTTTATATGGAAGATTTATAAACTAATATGATTAAAGCCATTTCAATGTCTCTCCAATATCCCCGTCAATACAGATCGACTGCCCCTTAATCTCCTTTGGACAGACTGCTTCCCCATCATTCACACAAACATACACCGCCCTCGGATTTTGTGCCGTCATCTGCCAGAAGGGATATTTGATAATCCCCGGTGTATTGTTGCCAACGCCCAATTCGAGATACAATATCTTAGACCTTTTATGACCGCGCACAAAAGCTTGATATCTGTCTGCTGCCATATGCCATCCTTGGTCTTCTACGAAGGTATGATCTGCCCTCAGATTCATGGACATGGGCGCGCCGCAGACGGGACAACGCGGGATTAGTTCGGATGGGACACGCATATGATTTTGTGCTGCAACCATCTTTCGGACAACGGCTTCATTGTTATAAGTATTATTATGACAAGGCCTCGAACATTGCCATAAACCGTAATCGCCCTGTGTATAAAAAAGCCTGTGTTTATCAAAACCTGCCTTTTGAAAACAGTGGTCCACATTTGTTGTTAACACGAAATAATCCTTATCCTTTATCAGATGGTACAGATCATGATAGACGTCTTTCGGGGCATCTTGATAACGGTTAATAAAGATATAACGGCTCCAGTAGGCCCAGTATTCTTCCAAGGTCTGGTAAGGATAAAACCCCGCAGAATACATATCCTGAAAACCATATTTTTCTATAAAGTCTGAGAAATGATCCTGAAAACGTGTTCCAGAATACGTAAATCCGGCAGATGCAGAAAGTCCTGCACCTGCACCGATCAAGACAGCGTCCGCACTCTGGATGATCTCATTTACTTTTTGAACATTATCCCAATAACTTTTGGTAGATGTTATAGTCGCGGTCTTTGAATACATTGAAGATCACCTCCATCCCATCTGGATTCTTTTTCTGATATTCTCTTACTGTATGAACTGCTATTTCGGCGGCTTTTTCATTGGGGAAATGAAATTCTCCTGTGGAGATGCAGCAAAATGCGATACTTTTTAGGTGATATTCTGCTGCAAGTTCTAAGCAGGAACGGTAACAGTCTGATAACAAGTCACAGTCTCTGTTAGTAAGATCTCCCTGGATGATCGGGCCAACTGTGTGGAGCACATAACGGCAGGGAAGATGATAGGCTTTTGTTATCTTTGCTTTTCCCGCAGGCTCTTTACTTTTTTGTCTTTCCATGATACGAGAACATTCCAGACGAAGCTCTACACCCGCTGCAGAGTGGATCGCGTTGTCGATGCATCCATGACAGGGGACAAAGCATCCTAACAGAGCACTGTTCGCAGCGTTTACAATCGCATCTACGGACAGACGTGTAATATCTCCTTGCCAGAGATAGATGCCGGGTTCCTTAGCTGAAAGATCTGCTAAGGAGACTGTGCCCTTTTCTCGCAGTTCCTCCTTCAGATAGGCACCCTGCACTTCTGAAAATTCTTTGTAAATGGGTCTGGGCGGACGTACATTCATAAGAGAGCGTAACAGACGCTTTCGTTCCATGTCTTTTACAGGAATCTCAAGTGGTTGCAGTTCACGATTTTCGTTTAACAGGTATTGAATCAGATAGAGAAGCCGTTCTGTCTGCGTCATAGTTTCCTCCTCTTTTCTTTTTGCGCTTGTCTTGTTTTTTTGTGTTTGCAAGATTATAATAAATCTATAGGGCAAAAACGTAAAGTAGGCACTTTATTGTGCCATAGTTACCAAAAGGAAACGATTGTGTAGAAATAAGGGATTTTGATAAAAATAGTAAATAGATAAGGAGGACTTACGAATGTTAACCAATGATTTTAAAGGAATTAGCTTGTCACGTCTGGGATTTGGCGCGATGCGTTTGCCGGTGCTGAATGAGGAGTCGGCGAATATTGATGTTGCACAAGTAGATGAGATGGTCGATTATGCCATGTCTCACGGTGTCAATTATTTTGATACGGCTTATCCGTACCATGGCGGGATGTCTGAAAAAGTGATCGGGAAATCCTTAGCCCGCTATCCGAGAGAGAGCTATTATCTCGCTACCAAGTATCCGGGGCATCAGATTAGTGATCATTATGATCCGGAGGAGATCTTTGAAGAACAGCTGAAAAAATGCGGTGTGGAATATTTTGATTTTTACCTGCTACATAATGTGTATGAAAATTCCATCCAGGTCTACAAGGACAAGCGGTGGGGCATTATCGATTATTTTGTGGAGCAGAAAAAGAAGGGACGCATTAAGCATCTGGGATTTTCCAGCCATGGCGGATTGGATCTGCTGCGCGATTTTCTGGATGATTGCGGGGATCAGATGGAGTTTTGCCAGATTCAGCTCAATTATTTAGACTGGACTTTGCAGGAAGCTAAGGAAAAGTATGAATTTCTGACGGAGCGGGGGATCGGCGTATGGGTGATGGAACCTGTCCGCGGCGGACGCCTGGCAAATCTGTCAGAAGAGGATAATCTAAGACTGCAAAAGATGCGTCCCAATGAGACAAGTGTTGCCTGGGCCTTTCGTTTTCTGCAGGGCCTGCCTAATGTAAAGATGATCCTGAGCGGGATGTCGGAGATGAAGCAGATGGTGGAGAATGTGGAGACCTTTAAGCAGGAGAATCCTCTGACAGAGACAGAGAAGGCAGTTCTTTTAGAGCTGGCAGAAGGCATGAAAAATTCCATTCCCTGTACTGCCTGTCGCTATTGCTGTGATGAATGTCCGCAAGGACTGGATATTCCAATGTTAATTGCAATTTATAATGAACTGCGCTTTGCACCGGTGGTCAATGCAGTTATGCGAATCGATGCTCTGCCAGAGGATAAAAAGCCTTCTGCTTGTATTGGTTGCAAGACATGTACCAAGATCTGTCCGCAGAATATCGATATTCCAGCGGCTATGAAAGGACTTACCGAAGAGATCGCAAAACTGCCGACCTGGGCAGAGGTCTGCCGTCAGAGGGAAGAAGAGGCAAGGAGATTACGAGGGAATTGATAAGAGGGTAGAACAATGAGAGATAAAAAAATATGGGAAGACTGTACAGCGTTTCATGGGCATGTCTGCGGCGGCCTGGCGATCGGATACCGGGCATCTCTGTATGCTGCCAAGCTGTTGGAGTTGGAATATTCTGATGATGAACAGGTCGTGTGCATTGCAGAGAATGACGCCTGCGGCCTAGATGCCATTCAGGTGATGTTAGGATGCAGCGTGGGCAAGGGAAATCTTTTGTTTCATCTGCGGGGCAAACAGGCATTTTCCTTTTACAACCGTAAAAATGGACGTTCCGTTCGGCTGGTGCTGCGTCCCAAGCCAGAAGGACTGAAAAAAGAAGAATCACTGGCCTACTATCTGGATGGTGAAGATGACAAGCTGTTTGAAGTAAAAGAGGCAGTCCTTGTCCTTCCAGAGCAGGCGAGGATCTTTCGCTCTTATCCATGTGACTGCTGCGGCGAGATCACAGCCGAACACTGGCTTCGCCTGTCTGGTGATCAGAAGCTGTGTCTGGATTGTTATGAGAGTTATAACAGGTTTGAGGTCTGAATGTCAAATTGTTAAATAAATAACAAGAAGGATAAGAGGTGCAGCATTATATCACAGAAATCAAGATTGATGAAGTCAGACATTTATCAGATATTGTAATTTCATTAAATCCTAAAAAAAGGCAGCATTTAATTATCACTGGGAAAAATGGTTCTGGGAAGACATCCTTACTTTTAGCAATACAGAAATATTTGCAATCTATAAATGATGGGAAATTAACACAATTGCTTAATCGGTATATGTCATGGCTTTCGGATGCAGAGAAGAAACTAAAGGAAGCTAAAACAGAAGTGGAAAAGTATGAAGCTAAACAAGCTTTTGAAAGGGAATCGTCATTTGTAAGAAGGTATAAAGAAGGAATAGATATTCTTTTTAGTAATGTAGAAGAGATAGATGCATTATACAGTCAGGGTGATTTTATAATCGCATTTTTTCCGGCAGACAGAAAAACACAGATTATCCGTGGACATGGAGTGGAAGAGATTACGTTAAAGGATTGTTATGATATTCATGCTGATTCTGGAAAATACTTGCACAAATATATGATACATTTGAAAACACAGCAGTCATATGCCAGAAATGAAGGAGATATGGCTAATGTGGATCGAATCCAAAAATGGTTTGACCGATTTGTGGAAGCTTTGAAGGTTTTGCTGGATGATGATACTATTTCTCTGGAATATCGCTACAGAGAATATGATTTTAAGATTCACCAAGAAGGAAAGAAACCATTTGGTTTTGATGAACTATCAGATGGTTATTCTTCGGTTATTCATATTGTGTCGGACTTGATTTTGAGAATGGATAAGAATTGGCTTTTAAGTGACAGCCTTAGCCACTACGATATAGAAGGAATTGTGCTAATTGATGAATTGGAGACGCATCTTCATATCGAACTACAGAAGAAGATTATGCCCTTTTTGACCAAATTTTTTCCAAGGATTCAATTTATTGTTACAACCCATTCTCCTTATATTCTTAATTCCATTACGGATGCAAAAGCATATGATTTAGAAAGATGTGTGGAACTGGAGAATTTGTTTGCATATTCTGCTGATGATCTTGCAGAAGGTTATTTTAGTGCAGACGAATACTCAGATGAGTTGAAAAGCAAAATTGAGAGATACAAATATTTGCTAGAAATAAAAGAACCTACGGAGGATGAACGCGCAGAAAGAGCAAAGATTCGCAGCGAATTAAAAAATATTCCAAGAGGTTTATCTTCGGAAGCAAGAGATCAGTTTGAAGGGATCGAGGGGCAACGCCTATGATCAAAATAGAACGTAAGGCGACTTGGAAAGCAAAAAAAGCGATGGAATCTCTGCAACATGCAAAACAGACAAGTAGTATGTATAATACTCCTGAAGTAAATAGTGCTTTGCGGGAAATGTTTCATGGGAAATGTTATATTTGTGAAAACAAACAAATTACTTCGTATCAAATTGAGCATCTGATTCCTCATCGCAAAAATAAAGAACTGAAATATCATTGGGAAAATCTTTTTTTATCTTGTGCGCATTGTAACAATACAAAACTTGGTAAATATGAGCCGATTTTAGACTGTACAAAGGAAGATATAGAAGCGATAATTGCTTTTCGCAAAAAAGGATATTTTGGAACAGAGGAAGAACTGGTATTTGAAAGCCGGGATTCCAGGGAAGAAGTACAAAATACCATAAAGTTACTTCAAATGGTATATTATGGATCGACTCCTCAGAAAAGAATGGAAGCAAGAGTTTTGAGAACAATATGGAATAACAGGGCTATCACAAAATAGAAGGGAAACCGTCTATGAAGCAGTAGCCCCGCTTTTTATATTAGTAAGGCTCTTCCACCGAAAATGTGACTGTAACATCTCCATCGCCGAAAGCATCCAACAGATCTTCTTTGGTAACATCATGGATCTTTCCTAAGCGGGTAAAGTTCCATGAATTGGTGTCATAATAGATCGTGATACTTGTGCCAAGGTAGAGAATTACATCTCCGGGTTCGGTTGTAATCTGTTCGTCATTTCTCGGCAGTGTACTTCCGATTTCGCCAACTTTTTCAAAATTTCCATAATCATGCATATCTAAGGCAAGTGGCTCTTCGGCGAGCAGCTCTTTTAGTGCTTCGGCACTGGAATTATCTGAAAAGACCGCTGTAAATACCGTCTCTCCAACCGTAATATAAAATTGATTCTGCTCCATCTTTTCTTCTTCCGCCTCCTTGCTTTCGATGACCTCCGGCGGCTGTTGGTCTGTGGGATTTTGTGAGGAACAGGCAGTAAGCCCGGTGAACAGGGAGAGGACGGGCAGCAGGCTGATCAAAGTGTTCTTTATAAAAAGTACTGATTTCACAGATCACCATCCCTTTCCTTTATGCGATTGCCATGCAGGGCTTGGATTGATCCTGGCAGGCAGGCGCAGTCTCTGCCTTTTGGCCGCAGAAGATAATCTTACCTTGGGAATCTGCATCATCACGGATGATCTCGCCCACAGAAGGCACATAGATATGTCCGGAAAGGGGATTTTTAATACTGTCCACCGGTGTAGTGATGCATGCCTCCACCTCTGATTTTTCAAAGCACAAGTCAGTGTCCATCATCTCGCAGTTAATAAGCTTCAGATTTTTGCAGTAACAAAAAGGCTGCGTACCAATGATCCTGCAGTTTTCAAAAATTGCATTTTTAATATATTGGAAAGAATATTTCCCCTGGAACCTTACCCCATGAAACGTCAGATTTTCCGAGCGCATCATAAAATATTCACTGACCGCAGTGGTATCTTCCATACGGATGCCCCGTACCGACCAGCCAAATTCCGGGGATCTGATATCACAATCCCGGATGAGCACATTACTGCACTCTCTGAGGGCTTTGATCCCATGCATCTTGGTATCCGTAATCTCTATATGATCAGAATACCAGAGCGAAGCGCGACAAAGCTCTGTCATCTCAGAAGCCGATATTTTAAGTCCATGGGTATGCCAGAACGGATAACGCAGATTAAAAAAGCAGTTTTGAGCCTCAATCTCAGAACATTCTTTAAAAGCGCTTTCCCCGTCTGCCGGTCCATCAAAGGAACAGTTTTTTGCCAATACGTTGTGGCTTCCGTAAAGAGTCCGTTCCATGTCAAAAGTCTGATTTTCAATGATTTTCATTCCTGAGTACCTCCTGTTATCTGTTCTGGTTTTATTTCCTCCATCTCTCTATCCTTTTATGCTACTTTTCTTTTAGTTTTATTGTATGTAGATCTTTTTAAAATAGCAAATGCTTATATTCAATTGACTTCAATAGTTGAAACCTATTCTGTTTCGTGCTATTATACAGAAAACGGAAGAAAGGGGAACTGCATATGGAATTACGTGTACTTCAATATTTTCTTGCCGTGGCGAGGGAGCAGAGTATTGTGCGTGCTGCCCAGTCACTCCATCTTTCCCAGCCAACGCTCTCCACACAGATCAAAGCGATGGAAGAGGAACTGGGCAAGCAGCTGTTGATTCGCGGCACCAAGGGATCGAGAAAGGTGACATTGACAGAGGAAGGGATGATCCTTAGGAAACGGGCAGAAGAGATCTTAAATCTTGTTCACAAGACAGAACGAGAGATATCGCTGTCCGATGAGGTTGCCGTGGGGGATGTCTATATTGGGACTGGTGAGACCGATGCAGTCCGTCTGATAGCCAAAACGGCGAGGAAACTCTATCAGACCTATCCGGGAATCCATTATCATATTGCAAGCGGAAATGCGCAATTTGTAATGGAGCAGCTGGAAAAGGGATTGATTGATTTTGGCCTGGTATTCGGAGGTGTGGATCAGGCGAAATATAACTGTATTCAGATTTCGCTTACAGAAGTCTGGGGGGTACTGATGAGAAAGGATGCTCCCCTTGCGAAAAAAGCAGTCATCTCTCCAGAAGACTTATGGGATAAGCCATTGATATTGTCAAGACAAGAAGACTCATCTGGTGCATTGGCGTCCTGGATTCAGCGTGAGATCTCAGAACTGGAGATTGTCGCGACTTATAATCTGCTCTTTAATGCTTCTCTGATGGTGGAAGAGGGGTTGGGATATGCCATCGGATTTGATAAGATTATTAATACTTCCGGAAGCAGCAAACTCTGTTTTCGCCCGCTGAAACCACGCAGAGAAGTCGGAATGAGCATCATATGGAAGCGATATCAGATATTCTCGAAGGCATCCGAAAAATTTCTGGCGCAGTTGAAAGAAGAGTTGCTATAATAGAAAGAAATTGTTTGTTTAGGAGGAGGAAAGTCATGTTAAGTCAAGGGGTCTTACAGGATGCATTGGAGTCGCTTTTTCTGGAGGATCAGAACTGGGAGATTGCCAAAATCTATTTTTACAGGCACAGAAAAGACAATGAGGAGATCTTAGAGCAGGTGGTGCCTCAGGATTTTGCACTGCTGACACAAAATCAGCGGGAGGCTTGTCTGGATCACTGCGGCCAGATACAGTGGCAGGTGCAAGAGATGAAGATGCGCTATGTAAAGTTTGTGGCTGCGGTTGGGGGAGCATCGTCCTGTTATGTGCTGGTAAGAAACAATAATATCGGGTGGTGCCTGAAATGGTTCAGCAAAAAACAGACGATGGCGATACGGACGGAGATGTACGCACATACCACAGAGACGCTGCAGCAGGGGTGCTTAAGTGTACTGTACGGCTTGGTAAAACCCGACCCGGAAGTCTGGTATCAGGCAATGGATCTTTACCGGGGACAGGATGATGCGCCTCGGATGCTGATGGAAGCAGTGTATCTGTATTGCCTGACCATCAAAAAGATCGAGGGGGAACATAAGGATGAAGTCAGAGAGGATCTGCTTCAAAGACTTTTGGAACAATTGGTGCAGATGTTTGGAACTAAAGTGCTGTCTGAATCCGAGGCAGCAAGACTTCAGGAGTTTGTGCTTACGGCGGTGAGGACTGAAAAGATACCAGAGGATATCTACGGGATTCTCAGTGGAAAAAAGTGTTCCAAATATATGCTGACACTTTTGTCAGGATGTGCGTTTCTGGCACTGGGACATGGGACGCCTTTTGAGACATTGCTTCGGTTGCTGGCGGTGATCGACCGGGAGTCAGGGCATCCTGATATGCTGAATATTCTGCGGTATATGGTGGACCGGATGTGGTTTTATCAGCATCTGAATTTTCTGATGGAGCGGCTGCCGATAGAGCGCGGACTCTGGGTAAACTGGAGCTTTAGGAGCCAGGAGAAAACCATCTGGGCGATGGTGATGCGGCAGTATCCGGAGGAAGTAAAGGAAGCCGTAGGCAAGATGGATCTCTGGGACTATGAAGATACCATGCGTCAGATCAAAGGGATGAATCCTGCACTGCATCAGGAGATTGAAGATCTGTATGCCGGGGAGTATCTGCCCAAGGTGGCTGAGGAGCTTGTGACGAATTTTGATATATACGAAGACGAGGCGAAAAGATATCTGTTAGGAGAACTGTCTCTTACAGAGATCTTTCCTCTGGTCAAAGACTGGCGCAAGACAGGCAGCGGATATTATGGAAATAAGATGGTGCGGCTTAGTATCCTGCGCGAGGACCCTAAGCACCAGGAGATGTATCGGCGCGCAGTGGTGATGGAAGCGATTTTGCTGCATGGAACCTATTTTGTTCACTATCTGTATACTTCCCAAAGCTACAAAGAATGGGACAAGCAAAGGATTGAGCATATGTTGTCCATCTTTCAAAAAGAGCAGGTTCCTTTGTCTTATCAGCTGGATCTGCTGGCGTGTATGTATGATGAGATCTATTATGAGGAGATACAGAACATCTTTCAGAAAGAATGTATTGCTGCGCTGACAGAACATCTGGAAGAATGGGGGGAAGAGTATCAAAAGATTGCACTTCAGGGCGCTGCCAGGGCGCGTATCTTCTGCATCTGCGTACTGCATCAGTACCCGGAGAAATATAAAGAGACGCTACTTGCGTGCGCTTGTGACAGTTCCAAGCAGGTACATGAGTTGTTGACGGCGCTGTATGCCGGGCACAAGGAATGGGAAGCGGATGTGGTGTCCATGCTGGATTCTAAGAAACAAAAAGTGCGTCAGACAGCTATGGAAGTCCTGGTAAAATGGGGGGTATCGCAATACGAGGACGTACTGACAAAAGCACTTAGTACTGAGAAAAATGCAAAGCTTGCCGAGCGCTTAAGACGGATGCTGCACGTGGGGGACGAGACAGATATCGAGAAGATCATCGCCAATGTGTTAAAAGGAGGACGAAGACAGAAGGTCGCCTGGGCATTTGAGAAGCCGTATCCGGCGCTGCACTGGCTGGATGGGACAGAGGCACCAAAGGAATATCTCCAGGCGATCATGGTCAGCTATGCAGTCATGAGTGAACCAGGGATACAAAAGGAAGCGCTGATACTGGCAGACAAGCTTCAAAAAGCAGAGCTTAATGTATGTATGACAGAGTTGCTTCTAAGATGGCTCCAATCCGGTGCAGAAGCGAAGAAAAAATGGGTGCTCTACGCTGCTTCGGTCCATGGCGGACAAGAGATCATCCCGCTTTTACATCAGCAGATTAAGGAACTGCCGGCAAGATCAAGAGGCGCGATGGCGGTGGAGGCTGTGCGGGCACTTTCGCTCAATGGATCTTCGGAGGCACTTTTGCTGGTGGATCAGATCTCCAGAAAATGTAAGTACCGCCAGGTGAAAAAGGCAGCCGCAGAAGCGCTGGAATATGCGGCAGGAGAACTTGGCATCAGCAGGGACGAGCTGGAAGACCGGATTGTACCGGATCTGGGCTTTGATTCCAGAGCAGAACAAATATTCGATTATGGAAAACGGAGCTTTACGATAAGACTGATGCCCTCTCTGGAACTCGAAGTCTATACCGACCAGGGAAAACGCCTGAAGAAGATGCCCGCTCCCGGCAAGCAGGACGAGGAGGAAAAAGCCAAAGAGGCATACAATGCCTATAAGCTTATGAAAAAGCAGTTAAAGACTGTGCTTGACAGTCAAAAACTTCGGATGGAGCAGGCGCTTTTGGAGGGCAGACTCTGGACAGTGGAGAACTGGAAGGCATTGTTTTTAAAGAATCCTCTGATGCATCCTTTTGCAGCAGGGCTTGTGTGGGGTGTGTATGAACAGGGAGCGTTAAAGGATGCGTTTCGCTATATGGAAGACGGCACATGCAACACGGCGGACGAAGAGGAGTATCTGTTACCGGAGGATGGGAAGATCGGACTTGCGCACCCAGTGGAGCTGTCAGATGACAGCCTGAAAGCATGGAAAGAACAGTTTGCCGACTATGAGATCTTACAGCCCATCGGGCAGTTAGACCGAAAGGTCTATGGACTATTGGAAGATGAATTGGCAAAGAGCAAGTTTACCCGATTTGAAGAGGCCGAGTTCAATGGTCTGGCTTTCTCTTCCAATCTGATTGCAAGGGGCTGGCAGAGAGGACCTATAGGAGATCACGGAGAATATGATCTTTTGTATCGGGAAGACAAAGGGATACGGACCGAACTAAAGTTCTCCGGCTGTACGGTGATCTTCGATAACAGGAAGGCGGTACTCTATGACCTTACCTTCTATCAGCCGCAGGAGAACAAGACCTCCTGCCTGTTAGGCGAAGTTGCACCGCGTTATTTCAGTGAGGTCATCTGCCAGATTGTAAAAGCAGAGCCTATGGTTCTTCTCGTCTGCGATACTCACTAGGAGACATCCCCGTCTGTTTTTTAAAGACGCGGCTAAAGTACAGGGGGTTGTCATAACCTACGATTCTGCCGATTTCGGTGATATTATAATTGGTCGTCTCTAAGAGCATCTGAGCGTTGGTGATGCGCCTTGCGACAAGATACTGCATGGGCGTGGTATGGGTATACTGCTTAAAATTGCGGATAAACCAACTGACGCTCATGCCTCTGGAGACGGCATATGTCTCAATATTGATCTCTGTGGCATAGTGCTCATTGAAATATTTCATGGCATATCCCATCTCTTTTTCCAGATATTCATTTTTTGCCGTATGTTCCCTGTTCAGCTGTCTGTGGATGGTAACTAAGAGCTGCAGAAGCAGCAATGTCAACAATTCTGGATAATGATTCTGGCATCTTTGCAATTCTAAGATCATCTGTTTAAAAAGTCTGACATATTCAAATGCAGTCCCTGTGGAAAGCACCCGCATATGATTGGTGATTCCATAGTGTCTTAAGATATTGGTGACATTATTTCCGGTAAAATGAACCCAGTATACCTGCGTCTGCTCTTTCCCGTAATAGACATATTTCTGAGGTTCTTTGGGGCGGTAGATCACCATCTGCCCGGCGGTGACAACGGTATCTTTCTCACTGTTGTCAAAATAAAAATGTGCTTTTCCAGAAGCGATATACAACAACTGAAAGTCCAGCCGGCCTCTTGGCCTGTATGTGGGCAGTCTGGGTCTGGTATGCAGATGATAGGTTCCGCAGCTTCCCACGATGAGCGGTCTGCTCTTATCTTTAAAATCCACCAGTGAATTATTTAGATACGCAGAGTTAATATACATTTTTTCTGACCCCCTGATTTTGATTCTATTGTATCATTTTGTGCATGTTTTGTCTAATGCTGTTCATGGACGCTTGATCAGAATTTGTTTATAATAGACTACATAATAAAGAGGATCGTAAAAAAGAAAAAGGAGGTACGATTATTCATGAAGATACCAAGACATTATGAAGACCTGAAAGTGCTGCATGAGAATACTATGCCAGCCAGAGCATATTATATTCCGGCTTCTGTATGGATGGACAATTTGACAGAGCGGCGGGAAGAGTCGGATCGTGTGCAGATGTTAAACGGAGAATGGAGATTTCGCTATTGCCGGAGCATCCATGAGATGAATGAGGATTTTTATCAGATAGATTTTGACCATTCCTCTTTTGACCAGATCAAAGTACCAAGCGTCTGGCAGATGGAGGGATATGATGCCCACCAGTATACCAACATTCGCTATCCATTTCCCTTTGATCCGCCTTATGTGCCAGGAGATAATCCCTGCGGCGCCTATGTGCGGGAATTTCAATATGAGAAAAAGGAAGAAGCGCCGAGTGTCTATCTGAATTTTGAAGGGGTGGATTCGTGTTTTTATGTATGGCTGAACGGGATCTATATCGGATACAGCCAGGTGTCTCACTGTACGAGCGAATTTGATGTGAGCGGTGTGATCAAAGAGGGAAACAATAAGCTGGCAGTGCTGGTATTAAAGTGGTGTGATGGAAGCTATCTGGAAGATCAGGACAAATTTCGTACAAGCGGTATCTTTCGTGATGTCTACTTGTTGGCCCGCCCCCAAAAGTGCGTGTGGGATTATTTTGTAAAGACTCAGTTACAAAAAGCAGAGGATGCGGCAGAAGTCAGCATAGAGATTCAGTATCTGGGGCAGCCAGCCTTAACTACAGTGACACTCTTTGACGCGAAGGACCAGATCGTCGACACTGCGCATATCGAACAGGACGGGAGAGTCACTCTTAAGGTTTTGTACCCGGTTCTGTGGAATACAGAAGAACCTTATCTCTATACGCTGGTACTTCATACAGCATCTGAAGTGATCCTGGATCATGTGGGCCTCAGAAAGATCTCCATAGAAGGAAAGGCCGTCTGCCTCAATGGAAAACCGATCGTCTTTCGGGGGGTCAATCGTCACGACTCTGACCCGGTGACGGGTCCGACAGTGGATGTGGCGCACATGGTCAGAGATTTAACAATCATGAAACAACACAATATCAATGCCATACGGGCCAGCCATTATCCCAATGCGCCAGTCTTTTGCCAGCTTTGTGATCAATATGGGTTTTTGATGATTGATGAGGCAGATATAGAGAGTCATGGACCAGTGGAATTTTTCTATCAGGAGAACACAGACGCTCATAAGTTTGACCGCTGGAACGAACCCATCGCGGACAATCCACAGTGGGAAGGTGCGATCTTAGACCGGGTACAGCGGATGATGATACGGGACAAAAACCGTCCCTGCATTGTGATCTGGTCCATGGGAAATGAGAGTGCCTATGGCTACAATTTTGAAAAAGCCCTGCAATGGACAAAAGGATATGATTCATCCAGACTCACACACTATGAAAGTGCCAGATATCGAAAAAACAGCATACAGTATGATTATTCGGATCTGGATCTGTACAGCAGGATGTATCCTTCTTTTGAGGAGATCAGAGAGTATCTGAGCCGGGAATCCCAGAAGCCTCTGCTGCTCTGCGAATACTGTCATTCTATGGGAAATGGACCAGGGGATCTGGAAGACTATTTTGAACTTTTTCAGGAAAATGAACAGATGTGTGGAGGGTTTGTATGGGAATGGTGTGATCATGCCATCTACCATGGAGAGACGACAGGAGGAAAATCCATCTACCACTATGGAGGAGACCATGGAGAAGAGCTGCATGACGGCAATTTCTGTATGGATGGACTGGTCTATCCGGATCGTACCCCCCATACGGGTCTTCTGGAGTACAAGAATGTATATCGCCCGGTCAGAGTCGTCTCTTTTGATCAGGAGAACCAGAAGCTTACACTGAGAAATCAGATGGACTTTACAGATCTGAAAGACTATGTGGAGATTCATTATGTGGTGAACTGTGATGGGGTCTCCTGTCAGACAGGAATCCTGCCTGCCTGTTCGATAGAGCCAGGACAGACGGGAGATGTCGGTCTGTCCTTAGAGATTCCTGCCTGTGGACGGACTTATCTGAAGTTATATTATTATCTGAAAGACGAGACTGCCCTGGTGCCCAAAGGACATCTACTGGGCCAGGAGGAGATCCTGCTAAAGAACGCAGATCCCAGAAATCAGACGCTGGTCGGACTGCTACATACTAAAAAAGAAGGTTTAAAGCCCGTCGAACGAGAAGAAGAAGGCACTTTTTTGATCCTGGAAGGGGAAGATTTTCAGTATACGTTTGACAAACATACAGGGGTGTTTACACAGTTGCGCTATGGAGGAAAAGAGTATCTGGACCGGCCCATGGAGCTGAATATCTGGCGTGCGCCCACAGATAACGATATGTATCTGAAACAAGAGTGGAAAAGGGCAAGATATGACAAAGCCCAGGTCAGAGTCTATGATACCATATTCTCCCGCGTGGGAACTTCCGTGGAGATTAACAGTCATCTTTCTTTGGTGGCCGCTTCCATACAGAAGATCATGGATGTGGAAGCTGTCTTCCAGGTTGATGAAGAGGGAGGAATTACGCTCACCTTACATGTTCAAAAAGACAAAGAATTTCCAGATCTTCCAAGATTTGGCTTGCGGATGTTTTTAAAGAAGGAGCTGGATCAAGTCACTTATTATGGTATGGGACCTTATGAAAGCTATCAAGATAAGCAGAGGGCATCCAGCCATGGACTCTATCAGGCAGCTGTTGTTCAGATGCATGAGGATTATATCCGTCCGCAGGAAAATGGAAGCCATATAGACTGCGATTATGTGACGCTGTCGGGGACCTCTCATGCATTGACAGTAGGATCAGAACACACGTTCTCATTTAACGCATCCGTCTATACACAGGAGGAATTGGAGCAAAAAACACATCACTATGAACTAGAGCCGTCCGGCAGCACGATTCTGTGCCTTGACTATGCCCAGAATGGAATTGGTTCCAATAGCTGCGGGCCAGAGGTCTTAGATGCCTATCGTCTAAAAGAAGAAACATTTACATTTTCTATAAAACTTGTGCCATTGAAAAAGAATTGACAGATAAAAAATAATCCGCACATATGGGTATCCATGCATGCATTAATCCGGAGACGGATACTTGAGATGCTGCGGTAAGTATAAATAAAAAGAAAGGAGTATTTTCATGCAGGAAAAACAATATTTAAAATGGTACAATAAAGTGGGATATGGTTCCGGAGATATTGCAGGAAATGTAGTATATGCATTCTTATCCTCCTTTGTAATGATTTATTTGACCAACACGGTGGGACTCAATCCCGGCGTGGTGGGGACTTTGATCGCGGCATCCAAATTTTTTGATGGAATCACAGATATCTTTTTTGGGGCTATGATTGACAAGACGAAGAGCCGGCTTGGCAAGGCAAGGCCCTGGATGCTGTATGCATATATTGGCTGTGCCGTGACGCTGGCAGCGATCTTTGCGATACCGGTGGATATGGGAAAGACAGCTCAGTATGCCTGGTTTTTTATCGCCTATACGCTGTTAAACGCGGTGTTCTATACGGCAAATAATATCGCTTACTCGGCGCTGACTGCTCTGGTAACGAAAAATAGCAAGGAGCGGGTGCAGATGGGTTCTTATCGGTTTATCTTCGCCTTTGGGACAAGCTTGTTGATCCAGTCCATTACCATCGGAGCTGTGGCAGCTTGCGGCGGCGGTGCAGGGGGTTGGAGAACCGTGGCGATTATCTACTCTTTGATCGGTTTGGTGGTCAATACCCTCTCGGTATTTTCGGTAAAAGAGCTGCCGGAGGAGGAGCTTAATGAGTCTTCGAAAGAGACAGTGGCAGAGGAGAAATATGGGCTTGCCACAGCGGCAAAACTGCTGATCTCCAACAAATTTTATCTGATGATCTGTGGTGTATATATCCTTCAGCAGGTATATGGTGCAATGCTGAATATGGGTATCTATTATATGACGTATGTGCTGAAAAATGAAAATCTGTATGGCGTCTTCTCCTGGGCGATCAATATTCCGCTGATCGTGGCGCTTGTCTTTACTCCTACATTGGTGGCAAAGTGGAAGGGCATGTATAAGCTGAATCTGCGGGGCTATATGCTGGGGACTTTTGGACGGGCAATGGTGGTCGTAGCCGGATATCTGGGCAGTATTCCGCTGATGCTGTTCTTTACCGGAGTCGCAGCTATGGGACAAGGGCCGTGGCAGGGGGATATGAACGCGGTGATTGCGTCCTGTTCGGAGTACACGTATCTGACACAGCATAAGAGAGTGGATGGAACGATGTATTCTTGTACATCTCTGGGTGTGAAGTTAGGCGGTGGGCTTGGGACAGCCATTGCCGGATGGATGCTGGCAGCCAGCGGATTTGAAGGGACATTGGCAGTGCAGCCGCAGTCTTGTATCAATATGCTTTACTTTATGTATCTTTGGATTCCTATGCTGATTAGTCTGGTGATTACACTGGTGCTTTCTAAGATGAATGTGGAAGAGACCAATGAGAGACTGAAGGCGGAAAAGAGATAGCGGGAGTTTTCTTATAAAAGAAGCATTGCCTGGTAAGATGTTGGTGATTTCTTGCGGGCAATGCTTTGTTGTCTTCTGGGGCGTCTAGGCATGGTAGACATGGTTAAAATAGTCGGCATAGAAGTCCAGAAGCTGGTTCATAAAAGTCTTGATGTGGTTCATGATGCAGACCTCCTTTCTTTGATCTTTACAAGAGATAGGATAGCAGAAAATGAAGGGGATTACTTGCCAAATCTGAGGGGAAACTGGACATTTTTTGTGTGGGGGAAAGAGGACGAGGCTGTCGCAAAACCGAACCCCTGGGGGTTGGTCAATGTCTGCATGGAGTGTATCGGACAGTTCACACAGCACTATTGACGCAACCCCCAGGGGTCCGGTTTTGCAACAGCCTCTGGTAGTGGTGGGTGGGAGGAAAAAAGATGATGATAGAAAAGATAAGGAGGAGTGGTAGGGTGAAGTTGTTTTATGAGGTGACGGATCAGGAGGTGTGGGTGATGGAGAAGGAGTCTGTGCATGTGGGGCCTCATCTGCATCGGGCGGTGGAGTTTGTGTATGTGACGAGGGGGACGCTGGAGCTGGGGGTGGGGAAGGAATTGTATCATATGGAGGAGGGGGATTTTGGGGTGGTATTTCCGGAGATGATTCATCATTATCAGGTGTTTGAGGAGAAGAGCAGGGGGTGTTATGTGGTTGCGAGGCCGCAGGTGTATGGGGCGTTTGGGGAGGAGTTGTTTGGGCGGTGTCCAAAGGTGCCGGTGATTCCTAGGGAAGAGGTGGCGGAGGAGATTGTGGATGCGTTGGCATGCCTGAAAAGGGCAAAGGAAGAAGAAGTGGCTGTGATGCAGGCATATGTGCAGATCTTGTTGGGGAAGAGTCTGCCTTGTCTGAGGCTGGTGGAGAGAGAGGCGCCAGCAGATACGGATCTGGTATATGAGGCGGTGGTCTATCTGGCAGCGCATTTTAAGGAGAAGGTCTCGCTTTCACAGATGGCGAGAGAGTTAGGCGTTAGTCCCTATATGCTTTCTCGCGTGTTTTCGGGGACATTCCATAAGAATTTTCCGCAGTATCTGAATGAACTGAGATTATCTTATGCCTGTGAATTGTTAGAGTATACGGATCGTTCTATCACAGAGATCTGTATGGAGGCTGGGTTTGAGAGCCAGAGGACGTTTAATCGTGTCTTTCGCGATACGTATCATCTGACGCCAAGAGAATACAGGAGAAGCCGGAGGATGGGGCATCTGACGAGGTGGTTGTTGGAAGGACCAGGGGGATAAACTCCGGACGATGAAAAAGAGATATTCCTTGAAACCAAGAAATTTTCCATATATAATGAAAAAGAAATGGAGGGACAGCGCTTGGAGTCGATTGCAAAATTGCCCATTGGCATCGAAGACTTTGCAAAACTGCGTACAGAACAATTTTACTATGTGGATAAGACAGGTCTGCTCATCGAACTTTTAAATAACTGGGGAGAGGTCAATCTGATTACCCGTCCCAGACGCTTTGGCAAATCTTTGAATATGAGTATGCTCAGACATTTTTTCTCTTATGGCTGTGATGCAACGTTGTATGATGGGCTTGCCATATCGAGAGAGAAGGAACTCTGTGAAAAATATATGGGAAGATTTCCTGTGATCTTTCTTACCTTAAAAAGTATAGAATCCCGGAATTATGCGGGTGCTTTGGTTATGCTACATTCTGTGATTAAAAATGAGGCGCGGCGTTTTCGTTTTCTTTTAGAAAGTGAAAAGTTGTCTGTAGAGGAAAAACAGGATTATCAATATCTGATTCAAAGCCTTCCAAACCAGGAACAGACCGTATCAGTCTTAGAAGATCAGATCAAAGGAAGTCTTTTATTTCTATCGCAAATTCTCTGCAAGCACTATGGACAGAAAGTAATCTTTCTGATGGATGAATATGATATTCCTCTGGAGAAGGCTCAACAATACGGATATTATGATGAGATGACAGACTTGATCCGCGGTCTGCTGGGACAGGTGCTGAAGACGAATGAAAATCTTTATTTTGCTGTATTGACTGGATGTCTGCGAATTGCCAGGGAGAGTATCTTTACCGGGCTTAATAATTTTAATATCATGTCGATCACCCATACTCAGTTGGATGAACATTTTGGTTTTACGGATACAGAAGTATATGCGATGCTGGACTATTATGGACTATCTGAGAAACATGGGGTGATGAAAGAGTGGTATGATGGCTATCGCTTTGGAAATGCAGATGTCTATTGTCCTTGGGATGTGATTAATTATGTAAATCAGTTAAGATCTGACCCTGCTGCGATGCCAAAGGCGTACTGGATCAATTCCAGCGGCAATGTGATCCTGCATACACTTCTGCAAAAGGCCACATCTTCCACCAAGCAAGAACTGGAAGCTCTCGTGAATGGCAGCAGCGTTGTAAAAAGAATCCGGGAAGAACTGACTTACCGGGAGCTGTATAACAATCTTGACAATATCTGGAGTGTACTGTTTACGGCAGGTTATCTGACAAAACGCTCAGAGGTGGAGCTGAGTACCTATGAACTTGCCATCCCCAATCGGGAGATACGCGGGATCTTCACGGAACAGATCTTTACTTGGTTTCAGGAAGAGATCCAAAAAGATACCTCTGCACTGGATGCTTTTTGTGAAGCAGTCAGGCAGGGCGATCCGGCATCGGTGGAACAGCGCTTTCGTGCTTATCTGAAAAAGATGATCCATATCCATGACAATGCAGTGCGAAAAAATAAAAAAGAAAATTTTTATCATGGAATACTCTTAGGTCTTTTAAGCCACCGGGAAGACTGGGTGATCTTGTCAAATGCAGAATCCGGGGAAGGATACAGTGATATCTTGATCGAGATTTTGGATCAGGATATCGGTATCGTGATGGAGATCAAATACTCCGAGAGCCGTGATCTGGAGGCTGCCTGTGTATATGCACTGGATCAGATCGAAGAAAAAAATTATGAAGAACGGCTGCTCGATGACAGCATGACCACAATCTTGAGATATGGCATTGCCTGCCGCAGAAATACTTGCATGGTACGTATGAGAAGTAATAGATGACTGAAGTTTAAGCATCCCCACAAGATCGGTGGCGGATGCTGTTTTTTTATTTTTTATGCATCGAAACCCGCTCCGTCTCAATCTAATAGGTGTAAACAGACAGACGGGACCCCCGGCCGGGCTTCCAGGCAAAGGAGAAGGATATGAGCATATTGGTGAAAAAGGCGCAAAAAGGAGATGCGGATGCCTTTATTGAATTGATCGAAAGGAATAAGATGACGCTTCAGCGGGTCGCTTATGGATACTTTCGCAGTGAAGAAGATGTGGCAGATGTGATACAGGATACGATTCTCAATGCATTTGAACATATCAAAGAGCTTAGAAAGCCAGAGTATTTTCGGACATGGCTGGTACGGATCTTGATGAACAACTGCAACAGAATGTACAACCAGAATAAGAAAAGCTGCGGTCTGGAGGAATATACAGAAACCCCACAGAGCAGTTCTGGTCCGGGAGACGTGGAATTTCATGAGATGCTGCGCTCTCTGCCAGAGGACAGCAGACTGATCTTTCAACTGTATTACGGAGAACGATTTACCACCAGAGAGATCAGTGAGATGATGCATATGAGAGAAGCTACGATTAAGAGCCGGCTGCACAGAGGAAAACAAAAACTGCGTGCCGAGATACAGATGGTATAAGGGGGTAACATATGAGACAGGAATATACAGAAAAAGACTATCAGAACATTCTAAGTAAGGATTTACACGAGTCCGCAGTGATACAGCAGAAGATACAAGAAGCTTATGCACAGATTCAGGCATCTGGCAGTGAGAGCGGAAGATCCCATCAAAAGAAGGGCTTAAAAGGACTTCTTATGGGGATGTCTTCGGTGGCAGCGGCGATGGTTCTAAGCGTGACTGTCTGTGTAGCCAATCCGGCGCTGGCAGCAAAACTGCCGTTTATTGGCAATGTATTTGGTACTGTGGGTGAGGACACGGGATTTCAGGGTGATTTTACCAAGGATGCGGTACAACTGGTAACACAAGAAGAGGAAGAGAACAGTCCCTATGTGAAGAAAGATAACGGGATTATCTTTACGATATCGGAATGTAATTATGAAAGTCTGGCTATGTATCTGGCGGTCAGCATCGAATCAGAAGAGGGATTTAGCGACTATATGAGAACCTTTGCGCGATATGGTTCTTATGCAGAACAAGAAGAATCCGAGATGTATGTGGATTACAGCACCTTATATATTAAGAGCACTTCAACTGCTGATTTTTCTGCATCTGGAGAAGGGATCTACGAAGGAGACCCAGCCAAAGGGACTTCTTCTCCATACTATATCCAGGGGAAATTTTTAGACGAACATACATTTGCTGGCATTATCCGCGTAGATCTGATGATGCTGGGTATCTTAGACCAAGAAAACGGGTGGAACCCCATAGACAATGACAAGATCCCGGACGCATTTACCTATACGTTGAAGATCACAGATATCTTTGCGGATTATGAAGGAGAGCATCTGTCCGGTAACTGGGATTTTGCCCTGGATGTCAAGCTGAATCGGGAAAATACGACCCAGAAGGAGTTAGGTGAGACCAATGAGGAAGGCATCGGCATCCAGAAAGTGACCAAGACGGCTTATGAGATGTACGCGGAGCCAATCTTCCCGGAGGGAAAGAGTGCAGCAGATTACTGTGTGGCTATCTGTGATGCAGAGGGCAAACCATTGGAGTCTCAGGGAGAGTACGCAGAGATCTATTCGGTCTATGGAAGAGACACCAGCAAAGTGACGATCTATGTAGTGGACTATAACACCTATATGGATGAATGTAAAGGAAACAATTATACCAACCTGCCCAAGAAGGCAGTGTACCAGACGGAGGTGACATTCTAAGGGAGCAGTTCTTTGGCAAGCAGTACATACTCGTACTCGAAGTCGATCAGTTCCTGAAAATAATCTTTATTGATATTGCCCTTTCGGATCAGCGCACCTACCGAAGGGACGCCAGTTCGCTGGAGTTCTTGCTTGATGGCTTCTGCCATGGCTTTTCCTAAGCCGTGGTGGGAGCCATCAATGCCCATATAGAGCATCACATAGGAGCGGGGCTTTTTGTGGGTTCTTAAGATGTACAGGTAATCGAAGAAGGAGAGTTTCCCATAGATCCTGTTTTTATAATCCGGGATGCTGATAAAAAAACCGACAGGTTTTTCCTGATAGTAAGCCATCTTAACCATCGGATAGTGAATCAGATCTTTCAGATAGCTGTACAGGGTGACAAACTCTTCTAAGGTGATGGGCTTGTAGGCAGGAAAGGTCTTGTAAAGCTCGATCAACAGGCTATAGACTTCTCTTAAAGTATGGTCAAAGGTATCTTTGGAGGGACTTATGATCTGATAGCCTTCGGCATGTTTTTGCGCAAGACGGGAAGAAAACAGAGGATTTTGATAGGAGGGCGCAATGGTGCCATAGTGGTTGGAGTAATAGCGTTCGGTGATGGCATAGCCGGCAGACTGCCACAGCCTTAGATAATAGTCTCTGTTGTAGGGTTCCCCTGTGTAAGACTTGTCAAAATGGTTTGTCTTCAGACGATAGCCAATCCAAAAGGAAGCATCCACAGGGCCGATGATACGGGTACAGTTGTATTTTTTTGCTATGCTTTCTGCTTTGTCAAATAAGAGACGTACCGCTTCTTCACAGTCTTCACTCTCAAAAAAGCCCAGATAAGCTGCCGGGTCACCTGGATAGATGGTAAGAATTGCTCTGCTTATGGTGTTGCCTTGCTCATCTGACGCCAACAAGGGAAAGATTTTAAAATAGTGGCTAAGGATATGGGTTCCTTTTAAAATCTTTTGTTCTACGTCAGGTTGCTGCATCCGTTCTTTTGGAGAATAAAGCCTGCGGGGAAGATCTAAAAATCTCTGGATATCAGCAGATTCCTCTGAAAATGTAATAACGGTATTGTTCATTTAATCCGACCTCCTAGAGTGTCTGGTTTTTGGTAGATTTTACGGATCTGCTTATAGCGCGGCAGCAGCCGATTGATCTGCTGGATCTTCTGCTGTATGGCTTCTTCGTTCAGGTCGCTGACTACAAGGGCTGCCGGGTGGTGATCTTCTTCCCATACTTTTACTGCGTGGATCTGCGGGTCTTGAAGGATCAGCTCTTCTAGCTCGTCCACGTAGACATTTTTGCCGTTGGCGGTGAGGATCATGCGTTTTTTACGGCCCTTGAGATATAAGTGTCCGCTCTGGTCCAGATACCCTAAGTCTCCCGTGTGATAAGAGCCGTCCTGGTCAAATTCTGAATAGTGATCGTTTCGGTTGAGGTATCCTTTAGAAACACTTTTCCCTTTGACAATAATTTCACCAACCCCTGCGGCATCCGGGTTCAGGATCTGAACATCCAGATTTTCAAAGACCACGCCATTGCAGGCAAGATCCGGATCGCCAGGGACGGAGAGAGCGATCACAGAGGAAGTCTCACTTGTGCCGTAGGCTTCTAGCAGACAGACACCATTTTCTATAAAATATTGTTTGATCTTGGGATCGGTAAAGCTTCCTCCGCAGTAGAGGAAGCGGATATTTTGCAGTGTATCTAATAATATTTCATCCATAGCTTCATACATTCGGTATAAAAAAAGAGGAACGGTGCATACCACGGTGGGGCGTATCTGAATCAGTTCCGGGATCACCTGGGTAAGATCTGAGGCGAGGAAAAGCTGCATCCCGGAGATTATGGTGTATAAGATATTGGCCACACAGGTATAGACATGATGAAAAGGAAGAAATACATAAGAGATATCCTGTTCTGTCATAGGTGTGCGCCGATATAAGGTCTCCCAGTTGGCAAAGAGATTCTCCTGAGTCAAAGGGATGGCTTTGGGGAGATTGGTGGTGCCGGAAGTAAAGAGGATCATCACGGTCTTGTTAAGAATCGGCTGACCAATAAGGAAAAGAGGGGAGGAAGCTCCTTCCTGGATCAGATGAGGCAGGCAGTCTTCGATACAGTACCACAAGATCTCAGGATGCTCTAGGGAGAGACTTTGGATTCTCTCCCTGCAGGAGCGAGAATAGAAGACAGCAGAGATCTCTATCGCAGACAGTGTATGTGCAAAATCGTAAGCCGTCCATTCCTTATCCACTGGCACGCAGATGCCCACATAACCCGTGATGGACAGATAGAGGACGATCCATTCATAGGAATTATCCGCACAGATCATGATCTGTTTTCCCTGCAGATGTAGCTGCAGCAATGCCCTGGAGAGGCATCGGATATCATGAATCGTCTCTGAAAAAGTGTGTGCATGATAGTGCTGGCCGGATTTGACACTGATATAAGGGCGGCTGGCCCATTTGCGCAGGTCGTCTTCCAGATAGGCATGGATACTTTTCATAATTGTTTTTCTCCTTGTCTTGGGACTGTTTGAAGGATGGTCAGGGTGCCGGAATCTCCGTCCACCTGCACTAGGTCGTTGTCTTTTAATCGTTCTGTAATATGGGAAATCCCCACAATCGAGGGCTTGCCAAGTTCTCTGCTGATAATGGCAGTATGGGATAACAGGGAGCCTTTCTCTGAGACGACAGCTCTGGCCTGGGCAATCAGAAATACCCATCCGGGGTCTGTCATCTTGGTGACTAAAATCTTGTCTTTGACGTCAAGCTGTAAGGAAGGATGATCGACTAACAGAACCTTTCCGGTAGCTGTCCCGGAAGAACAGGCAGTACCTGTGTAGATTCGCGCCCTACTGTCATAGGCTTTGGAGTCGATGCGGCGCGGATTCTTATGTTTGATCTTGCCGGAAAAGACTAAACGGGAGTAGGCTGGAAGCTGATAGAATCCCTGGTATTGCTCCTTGCGCCTTTCTATAATCTTTTTAAGGTTCATAGCGGGATCTTTGGCAGCTTGTACAATATCTGAGGTATAGAGCCAGAAGATGTCCTCCTTTTGGAAGATACGGCCTTGAGTCTGCAGATTTTTTCCCATCTGAAGGACTAAGGTGCGCATCATGCCATAGAGGCGGCTGCGGTGCAGTCTGGACTTCTCCCGGTTGCGGATGCCAAGAGCTGCCTGCCTGCCCAAAAGGGCAGAGATCCCAGTGAGATTAGAGAGAACATTCGTTCTGTTCTCTTGGCGGCATGATTGAGCATCTGGAGGTCCTTCACTAATCTGAAGCAGATGCTGGATCAGCAATACGGGGTCTGTCCGAAAGGTTTTGCTCTCCAGCTTAAGCTCTTCGATCGTCCGGTCGCCGTAGGTTTTAATATAGGTGTCTAATTGTCTGGTAAAGGCATCCTGGGTCTTTGCCCAGTAACGAGCATAGTCTTGATGGGTATGAATCTCTAAAAGTGCGGCCCTTCGGGACTTAGATCGGGTATACCTTGCCAGCTTCTGCAGCTTTTGGACGGGCTTTAAGCTCTCCAATTGATGGATACCAGAGATCGATTGATTGGCAAGCTGGTCATAGTCCGGGATTTTTTTGGACTTTAGGTGCGCTTTTAACAACCCTGTGAAGAGAAAAGCATACATATCATTGACCAGTGTGATATCCCATCGTCTGACGGTCATCTTTTGCAGAGAACGATAGTAAGAAAGCAGTATCCGGTTATCGTCTGTATCCACAGGCAGAGAGTCAAAGTGTCGGGTGATTTTGGTAAAATAGTGATCCAGGGATCTCATCTGAAAAGGACAGGTGAACAGCAGGCGAAAAAAAGAGATCATAACTTTTAGCCGCGTGGTCCACCGGATCCGGATATGTGGACAGGAGCTTATCGTTCTGTCACGAACACCCATCATCTCCTGCCAGACAGGGATAATTTTTTGATGAAATGG
Source organism: uncultured Lachnospiraceae bacterium (assembly GCA_910585995.1). Lineage (GTDB taxonomy): Bacteria > Bacillota > Clostridia > Lachnospirales > Lachnospiraceae > Hominiventricola. The sequence goes on along the minus strand of CAJUGG010000026.1, from coordinate 2,975 downwards.
CAATAAGAGGAGCACATCATACCAATTGCTGATACGGTAATAGACGCGTCCATTGACCATATCTACCATATGTTTTAACAGAGAATCATATTGCTGTACGGTCTTTGGTTCACCGGTAAGATGCAATAGCAGATTTTTAAATACCTGATAATAAGCGCTTCTGATAAAGCTCTGGGTCAGCGGGAGTGTGATGCCGGGATAGCTCTCCACGATATTGCTGTTGTCTAAGATGATCATAGGATCTTTAGGACAGATGGTAGTAATCGGGCGTACCTGAAGGAACCAGAGCTTTCCATCCTGATAGGCAAATTCCAGATCACATTCCATGTGAAACAGTTGTTTGATCTGTTCAGAAGCAGTGACCAGCTCTTTGATCTGTACTTCAGAAAGCAGAGGTGCATCACCGACTTGTTCATAATAATAAATCTGATCAGAGAGATGGTAGTAATAGGTGGTGGTATCTGTCCGGTCTTCCACCACCTGATCACCTGTACCATTACCCAGGACAATCACGCTTTCATTTAAGATTCCCTGGGGATTGGCGGTGAACAGGACGCCAGAGGTGTCGGATTCGATCATCGCCTGGATCATTACCTGCATACGGACAGGGTGGGCAGAGGAGTGCTCCGGCAGATCTTTTACCCGTTTGCCATCCAGGAAGACTTCTTTTATACGGGTACAGACCATTTCTTTAGGAACACGAAGAAAAGTCTGAAATTGTCCGGCACAGGATTGTCTGGCACCGTCTTCTATGGAAGCCACAGAACGGACGGAAAAGAGAGCAGTATCTGGAAAATGCGCAGCCAGATAGTCTAAGACTTCTGCTTCCTGAAAGGATTTCTGGACACAGAAAAAGGGTGGGACAAGGTATCCGTTTTCCATAAGGCGAAACAGATTGCGGGCTTTTGGGCCTAAGGGGTGTATGCGATAGTTTTTGTGATGAATGATCATAACAGGTTCCTCTTATATTTTTCCAAAGAGCAGATAGACAGGGATGGTCAAAAGCATCAAAGATTCTTGGATATACGTGTAGCGTTCGACTTTGTCCACGATGGCAAACTGGGTGGGGTCTTTTAGAAACTGTAAAAATTTTACACTCATCCAGGAGACATTTAAAAAGAGTGCCAGTACAGTAAATTTATTCAGGTTCCACACCAGGAGAAAGTTGGTGAGGATATCGACCCAGGTGAGGAGCAGGATAAATTGTGTGGCTTTGCAATAGCCAAAGAGACGGGAGTAAGTGACGTATTCGGTCTCGTCTTTGGGTGCGCGGATCTTACGGGCGATCTCCCAGATCAGTGCCGGAAAATACAGGGTCCAGGCAGCGAGGAAGTTGATCCAGGTGATCAGGGGAAGGCGGTACTTGATGCAGGTGAAGGAGATGATATAGACATTCATAATCATCTGCACAGGGTTGTGGGTGACAAGTGCTAAAGGAAGACTTTTCTGGATCTTCTTTTTGCTGAAAAACCACAAAGACATCAGGGTTCCGTAGAGGTAGAGGAAGAGAAAATAGGGGAAGTTGTTCATGTAGTATAAGTTGAGAAGCACCGTAATGGTGATCAGGAGGGTGACGAAAATGGCCAGGTCTTTTTTGTGGACTCGGCCGGAGGGCAGGGGGCGCTCAGGAAAGAGACGGCAGTCTAATTCGTAGTCTTTAAAATCGTCGGCGATGCGCAGCCAGAGAAGGAAACTGAAGATGGTAAAGCTGCCGATGAGTTCCTGGGGACCGAGATGGAAGGTGCGGATGCCGGCGTTCAGGAGGATAATGAAATGAATCTCGCCGAAGATGATCAGGCCGAGGGCGAGGCGGGGGAGGAGGGGATACATTTCTTTAAAGTAGAGGGAGAGGCGTTGGAACATGGGGGACTCCTTTTTTTATTATTTTACATTATTTGGGGGAGAAAGGCAAGAAGGAGAGAGGGATAGGATTGTAATGGGTGTTTTAATGGGGGAGATTTGGTATAATGGGGGAAAGATATAGGAGAGGAGATTGTTGAGATGGTGAAGGTGATTCGGATAGAGGATTTTGGGGCGAAGGAGTTGGATGTGTATGCGAGGCTTCGGGAGGTTCAGCTTTTGAATCGGCATGAGCCGGAGAAGGGAATTTTTATAGCGGAGAGTCCTAGGGTGATTGAGAGGGCGTTGGATGCGGGGTGTGTGCCGTTGTCTTTTTTGGCGGAGGAGAGGTATTGGGAGAGGGAGATGAGGGGGATGATAGAGCGGTGCGGGGATGTTCCGTTGTATACAGCTAAACTGGAGGTCTTGACGCGGATAACGGGGTATCAGTTGACTAGGGGGATGTTGTGTGCGATGGGAAGGCCGAGGCTTCGGACGGTGGAGGAGGTCTGCAGGGGGGCTAAGAGGATTGTGGTGTTGGAGAATGTGGTGAATCCTACGAATGTGGGGGCGATTTTTCGGAGTGCGGCGGCGCTTTCGATGGATGGGGTGTTGTTGACGCCGGATTGTAGTGATCCGCTGTACCGCAGGGCGATTCGGGTGAGTATGGGGACGGTGTTTCAGATTCCCTGGACGTATCTTGGGGATGGATGGATTGGGACGCTTCGGGAGATGGGGTTTCGGATGGCAGCGATGGCTCTTACCAAGGAGGCGATGTCTGTTGCGGATCCGAGACTGAAAAAGGAGGAGAGACTGGCTTTGGTGTTGGGGACTGAGGGGGATGGGTTGGCAGAGAGTACGATATGGGATTGTGATTATCAGGTGCGTATTCCTATGGCGCAGGGGGTGGATTCGCTGAATGTAGCGGCGGCCAGTGCGGTAGCCTTTTGGGAGCTGCGTGATCGGTCGCAAAACAGTGCTTCCTGATTCGACAAAGGTCTGCATAGAATGTATCGGACAGGCTGTACCGTTTGTATGTTCCAATCGGACACTTGGGTGTCCGCCTGGCTCATACAAACAGTACAGCCTGTCCGCTCCAATCTACACAGCACTCTTTGTGCGAATCAGGAAGCATT
>CAJUGG010000025.1 GCA_910585995.1 uncultured Lachnospiraceae bacterium | reverse complement strand
ACTTCCTCCACATCGGCTTTATAGACGTTGCCTGTGGCGTTCATTCGCTTGGCGATCTGGTTTAAGTTGCCGCTGATTTTTCCAAGATTGTTCAACTTTTTCTGTCCACACTTATATACTAACACCACAATCCCTTTTCCAGTGTGTCCTGCCCTGTATTTTGTTTGGTGTGCCTATAACTGGCACGCTATATCACTGGCTGCCTGTGGTACACAGGGAACAGACGAAAACACAACGACGGAAAATGAGGTCTCGCAGACCGAAACAGAAAGTATCACAATTAATCTTTCAAAGATCGATATGTCCAAGTGGGAATACAACGCAGATGATAATGTCTATTATCAGATCGGAATATCTTACTGCAAAACTCCTGCTGATTCGTCTTATGAAACACTTGCTGTTTTTGTTCCGGGAGATTATTTCACTGGAAGCGAGAACGGGGATGGAACACACACTTGCGAAATCGATCCTGACGCTTCGGTCAACGGTTATTCGGCTAAAACAGCACCTATTGTAATGCCGATCGAGACTCCCGGTTATACGGCACAGGCAGCATTAACTTCTTACACGAGCCTTACTGAATATATGGAGGCAGGCCTTGTATACGTTCATGCTGGATGCCGTGGACGAGATGCAGGCGCACCTGCTGGAGTTACTGATTTGAAGGCTGCTATCCGCTACCTGAGATATACAGACGATGTCACTCCCGGAGATGCCGAAAAGATCTTCGTGTTTGGTATGAGCGGTGGCGGAGCGCAATCCGCACTTGTAGGTGCTACGGGTGACAGCAGTCTGTATGAGCCTTATCTCAATGCAATCGGCGCAGTTTCAGGTGTGAGCGGTGCGGTATACGGTTCTATGGATTGGTGCCCGATTACAAATCTTGACAGTGCAGATGAAGCTTACGAGTGGATGATGGGTGTGACAAGAAGCGGACTGTCTGAAGATGAACAAGCAATCTCAGATGCGATGGCAGAAGCGTTTTCCAGCTATATTAATGGTCTGGGCATCAAGGACGGAAACGGTAATGTTCTTACATTGGAGGAGTCTGCAGACGGCATTTACCAGTCAGGAAGCTATTATGATTATATTGTGTCGATTATTGAAGAATCCCTGAACAATTTTCTTAAAGACACAGAGTTCCCTTATGACTCTTCCGCATCCACAGGAAACGATGGCGGTCCTGGAGGAAACGGTGGATTCAGAGGATTCGGAGGTCCGAACGAAGAGATTGACGGGGACCGGGAATTCCGTGGAATGGACGGCAATGGAGGCTTCGGCGGCAAAGGTGAGTTTGGTGGTGCTGGTGACGGTTCCTATGAGGAGAAAGATAACATTTCCCGTACCGAAACACCAAACGGAATTACAATCTCAGGCACATATGAGACGGTAGAGGATTATATTGATGCCTTGAATGCAAATGGAACGTGGGTGACATATGATGCAGAGACCAATACTGCATCCACTACGGGAATCAAGGATTTTGTAACAACATTCAAGAGCACATCCAAGAATCTCGGAGCATTTGATCAGCTGGATGCCGGACAGGGCGAAAATGTCCTGTTTGGATATGGTGATGGAAATGGTGCACATTTTGATTCCATACTTGCAGAAATATTGAACGACCTCGGAAACGAGTATGCATCCGATTATGACGCTGATCTTCAAAAGACAGATGCGCTTGGATATACGGCAGAACAAAGGCTGAATATGTATACACCACTGTATTACTTGTTGGAATCAGAAGAAGGCTACGGCACAAGTACACCTGCAAAGCATTGGAGAATCCGAACTGGCATAGCTCAGAGTGATACATCATTGACGACGGAGGTTAATCTTGCGCTTGCGCTTGAGAATTACAATGGCGTAGAATCTGTTGATTTTGCCACAGTATGGGGTCAGCAGCATGTTAAGGCCGAACGAGCCGGAAGCAGCACAACAAACTTTATTGAATGGGTAAATGAGTGCATGGGTAAGTAATATAAGAAGCACCAAGGCTCCTCACGATTGAATGTCAAAGGCACCCACAAAAGTGGATGTCTTTACTGGATTGACCTGTAGGTGCTATTATGGTGTCTGCAGGTCTTTTTATTTCCGCGAGCAACGAGCCAAGTAGCCGCACTTGTGCAGATATTTGGCGGCTGCCGCGAGGGGATTTGGAGTTGCAAGCTGGCTGAAAAAAGTTGCATATTTGATAGATATACGAGGTGGAGTTGCCGATTCTAAAAATGAGTTGCAAAAATACCGTGAACCATTGAAAAAAATGCAACACATGGTATGATAAAGGCATGAAGAGTAAATTCTTTTAAGGAATTGATTAGATGCGAAAGGGGAATTTCTGATGCCAAAGGGAACTGAAATTGCTTTTTTATGTAAGAGATTAAAAGAACTTCGTGAAAAGAATAATTGTACTATGAAAGAAATGGCTAAAAAAATTGATGAATATGATGGGACTAAGTCAACCAATAAGTCTTCAATTTCACGTTTGGAATCTGGGAAAACAAGCGAAAATACATTAAAAAGGATGGCGGAAAAATATTGTAGAATATTCAAAATGTCAGATGAACAAATTGAGCAACTATTTCGCGGAGAAAGAATCGCCGTTCCGGATACATCTGCCTTATTAAAAAATTTACAGCTTATTGATGAACTGAACAAAGAATACAGTAAAGTAATAATACCAAAAGTTGTTGTAGATGAATTGGATAATATTAAGAATAAAAATTCGGGTCCATTAGGTAGAAAAGCGTGGGAAGTGATACGTGGAATCAGTTATGGGGATAGAACTATTCTTATGGATTATACCGGAGATAGCAATGAAGAAAACGAGGATTGCAAGATAATCTATATTGCTCAGAAAGTATCTGACACATATCACTGTAAAATAGATATCATCACAGATGATACGGATTATTCAGCCTATTTAAAAGGGAATGCGTCAGTGGCTGCATTGCACTTAAGAGAATACATGGCTACAAAGCAGGAACTTATTAATATTTCAAAGATTTTAAAAATCGACTTATATTATGCCGCTTTATATGAAAAATGCGAAGTGCCAAATGCGGAAGAAATAAATGCTTATTTGCCAGATGGAAATACTTTGATTATATCAGCAGTGAGAAATCGCAAGGCGACATTTGAGCAGAGAAGAGCAAAAATAGAATGGCTGATTTCTCATGGTGCAGATATAAACAAAAGGGATTGCAGTAGAAGATATTTCCCGCCGATTTCTCATGCAGTTCAAATGGGTGATTATGATATGTTTCTTTTCTTATTAAAAGAGTGTAAAGTAAATCCTAATGTGGGTAGCAGAAATCCTTTTGATGTAGGAAAAGTTCGTCAAAAGAATGAAGGGAATATGCCACTGATGATTGCTGCGTGGGAAGGTAAGAAAGATTTTGTTATTGCTTTATGCGAGGATGAAAGAACCAGCATCAATCAGCAAGATGCAAATGGATTTACAGCATTAATGAAGGCGTGCATGAACGGTCATTTTGCGAATGACAGGAAAAAGCGTACATGGAATATTAGAAAAATTTTGATAGATGCAGGAGCAGATCAGAGGATAGTTGATATAGATGGTAAAACGGCGGCAGATTGGGTTAATGAATATCATGATTCTGCTCCTACAAGAAAGCAGTTTAAACGTGGAAGCAGAAACAATAGAAGTGGTCGTGAGCAAAAGAAAGGGCAAAGACGGGTAAATCGTGTATGCATTTCAATAAATAATAGATGCAATTTGAATTGCAGATACTGCCATTTCCATGAAAAGAAAGATTCTATTAAAGCAGACGAAATGGATGTTGTTACTATTCTGGATAATATTATGGCTTATATAGACAGTAATAACATTGATGTGTTTAAAATAGGATTTGTTGGTAACGGTGAACCATTATTGGAATATGAAGCATTGAAAAAGTACATATTGCATATTTCTAAATATCTTGCGGATGGACGTATTGCGGCATATTCCATTACGAATGGCTTGCTGGTTGATAAATCAAAATTGGAGTTCTTTAAAGAACATAATGTCAATCTCGGCTTTTCCATAGATGGTGTTTCATCAATTCATGATATGTACAGATGTAATACACACGCAAAAGTCATGGAAAAAATTGAACTGTATCGAAAGGTTAATGGCAAATATCCTTCCATGAATTGTACTGTGGGTAAAGAAATATTGGAAAAGACAGATGATACAATCGAATTTTTTCAACGCTTTAATACCAGAGTGACTTTTTCAAGGATGATCGGTCAGTATGGGATTACATTGGATGAGTTTAATGAATTTTTAAAGAAAGTGACTCAAAAGCTAAATGTAAGAACAGGTGGGTATGACTGTACAATGTATGGCGGTTTATGTGGCGCCGGTAGGAATAATTTTTTCTATGCGAACGGAAAAATATATTACTGTGGGAACTGTATAGATTTACCGGCATTAGGTATGAGTAGTATGCCTATTGGTGAATTGGAGAAAGTATCGTTGGTGTTTGACCGGACACAGTGTTATAAGGAGACAATATGCGAATAGGTTTGTACGGACTTCCTACAGCGGGGAAAACTTTCATTTTAGATGCTGTTAGAAACTTTGAGGTGTTGGCAGGTAGTTCCCTGTTAAAGACATTGGCACCAGATTTTCATTCGCTGACTGTCGAAGAGAAAACATGTGTTAGAAAACAGATGGCAATGCAGCTAAAAGAAAAAAATGATTTTATCATGGATGGACATTATTCGTTTGGTGATGAAGTTGTATTTACCGAAAAAGATGGAGAGCTTTATGATGCAATTTTATATTTATATGTAGAACCAGCTATCCTTGAGAAAAGAATGGGAGATTCCGTAAGAAATAAAAAATATCTTGCCTTTGACGTTGCAAAGTGGCAGATGTTTGAGTTGGAATCTCTTCGCCAGTATTGCCATAAACACAATAAGGATTTCTATGTTCTGGATCATCCCGGAAAAGGTTATTTCCCAGATATTAGTGCGGTTTTGGAATTTATTGATAGTTTAGCAGAAGGATATAGCTGTGTGTCTTATGCAAGAAAATGCGCGGAAAACATTGGGAGAAAAATAGAAGCCAGAACTATTTGCTTAACCGATGGGGACAAGACATTGACTATCGAAGATAGTAGTGGTGTTTTGGGATATAAGACGCATATATTTGATGGCAATTTTTACACTGGCTTTCAGGCGTGGCGACACAGTAGGGAAATGGCAAACTTTTTACGTTTCATTGACTGGACGCATCAACCATTTGAGAAACTGGGAGTACGTTTGAATCATTCCGTTATAGAACGAATTAAAATGCCGTGCGTTATATTAACAACTGGGTATTGTGAAATATGGAAGGAAATTGCAAACGAACTTAAAATGCAGATGTATTGTGGAGAGCAGATGTCAGCAGAGACCAAATATTTCACTGCAAAATTCCTTCAAGAGAAAGGCATTAAAATTGTTGCGTATGGAGACAGTATGAACGACTATTATATGTTGAGACAGGCAGATGAAGGATATCTGATTGCTAAAGCAGATGGTACAATAAGTCGTTCCCTAAAACATATGAATACGGAGGGGATAACTATTGTTTGAGGTTAATAAAACTGACAGAATAAATGAGCTGATTTCAATAACAAAGTCCGATTCTGGAATTTCGGGTCCCGAACTTGCAATGGCTCATATAGAATTGGGGAAATATTTGGCACGATGTTTTCCTGAAATGAATTTAGAAGACACAACGGTGGTGGCGATGCTTAGAGGTGGAATATTCTTTGCAGAAGGAATATATTTTCACTTGGGGTGCAAATTTCAACTGTATGATCCCAAAAAGGAGCGTTTTGTAAGACCAGGTACAAAGAATATAATCATCGTTGATTCTGTAATAAATACTGGATATACGATAAAAAAGATTTTGCAACCGGATATGCTGATTGCAAGCTGTGTTGTAAATGAGCAGGCTGTAGAGTTTTTTGGTGATCAACTCTATACAATAAGGATATCAAAAAATTCCTTTGTAGGGGCAAATGTAAATAAACAAAATGGTGGAGTAGGACCGGATACAACAATGAGACTATTCAACCAAATATAAGGAAGTGAGACTTGACGAATATTGTCGAGTCTTATCAAAGAGGATTGAGGAACTTATGGCAGGGATGAAGATTTTTGACAAAGTTTTTGATACTATGCGATTTTCCTGAATAAAAAAAGCAGTGTTAAAAAAACAGATTGCCGCAGTCTTGTGTACAGCTTATTTGAGCGTGCAAAGGAGGATGCTATGGTCAGAAAACATGGAACAGAACCATACAGGATCGTGGTCCTTCATGGTGGGCCGGGTGCGAAAGGCTCGGTACTTGGACTTGCTAAACTGCTCTCACAAAGGTTTGGCGTCCTTGAGCCGATGCAGTCAAAAGATACTATTATGGGGCTGGAAGAGGAATTACGGGATCAAATAGAAGAAAACTGTTCTGGAAAAATCATACTGGCAGGGCACTCTTGGGGAGCATGGCTGGCAGGGCTGTTTGCGCAGAGGTATCCTGATCAGGTGGAGAAGGTGATTTTCATCGGCTGTCCTCCTCTGGATGAAGCCTATGTCTCACAGATTGAGGAGCGCAGAAAAGCGAATATGTCTTTTGAGGAAGCAAAGGAATATGATGTAATCTTAGAGCATCTGGAGAAAGATATGGAGAGTAAGGATAAGGAGCTTAAGCGCTTGGGTGAACTCTGTGACAGAGCAGATAGTTATCAGGAGGAGGCGTCATTAAAAAAGGAGACAGATACCGACGGCGATTTGTATGAAAAGATCTGGAAAGAGGCCGCTAACTTGAGAAGATCCAGAAAACTGTTAGAAAGATTTCAAAGCATTTCCTGCCCGATCATATTGATTCAGGGAACGGCTGATCCACATCCTGCCGCGGGAGTGATTCAGCCGTTAGATGACAGTAATGTGGACATAAAATCCTATATACTTGACCAGTGCGGTCATACTCCGTGGAGGGAAAGATATGCCAGAAACAGATTTGCCCAGATTTTATTTTCGGAGATGGGTTGACACTGTCAATTTCTTGAGAGACAGCCTCATATACACTAGGGAATGTGGATATTGGCATGCCCTGACTTAAGTTGGGGATGAATAGTTTGTTCCGCAGGTTTTACATGCGGTGCGTACGACCTCGGCTGCCAGTTTTCAATCTCTTTAATGACTAGGTGTTCTTGATCATGAAGAGGAAAATAATTCCTTTTTTCCAGCTGTGCATTGAGTTATATTTTAAAAAATAAATTCAATCCATGACAAATCTGAATCTGGATGATGCGAAACTGCGGCTGTATCTTCAACTTTCCCTGCAGCTGTTGGAACAGGAGAACATGGATGGTATTAAAAATAAATGGGTATTAGAAAGGGTCCTGAAGAATTGTTATTAACAGGTATATGGAAGTGATAACATGTCGAAGTTATTTGAGAAGGAAGGTAATAATTAAACGATTGTTATAAATAGACAGATAAAGTCAAAAGTCTTGTGAAAAGTGTGGATAGACACTATAATAGAGATTGAAAAAGAAAGAAGGAGATATGAAAGCGATGAGAGTAGTTTCCTTATTTTCTGGTGCTGGTGGTATGGATGTTGGTTTTGAACAGGCGGGTGTTCAGATTGTTTTTGCGAATGAAATCATGAAAGAAGCTGCTGAAACATACAAGGTGAATCACCCCAATGGGAGGATGATACATGCTTTTGTTATGGAAAATGTAAAAGCATTAGGCGTATTAGAAAAATGGGAGTCTGTTAGAAAAAAATATCTACAGCGGGCAAGGCAGCTTGGTTATCATTGTGTACCATTTCTTTTAAATGCGACAGAGTATGGTGTCTCGCAAAAAAGGGAACGAGTTTTTTTTATTGGAATAAAAGAAAATGCAGATTCCTACTTTGAACAGCATATGAAGAAGCTGTTGGAACAGCAAAAGAAAGAAGCGCCAGTTATTAGAAATTTGCTGTTTCCTTTAGGAGGCGCTGGGACAAAACAAAACCCTGATACCTGTACAGCAAAAATAACATTTGCGGCACGTCCTGTTATGAGAAAATCACCATATGCAGGTATGTATTTTAATGGACAAGGAAGACCAATCAATATTGATGGATATTCAAATACATTGCCTGCTTCCATGGGAGGAAATAAGACGCCGATTGTGGATGAAGAATACCTCTATGGAGAAGCTAAGAATGATTGGGTGATTGATTATCATAGAGGATTGCTTGATGGATCCATTATTCCAGAGACTAAGGATGCTCCGGACAGGCTTCGAAGGATAACGATTAAAGAGGCTGCAAAGATACAAACATTTCCAGATGATTATGTTTTCTGCGGGAACAGAGGAAAAATATATGCACAGATTGGTAATGCTGTACCATGTCAGATGGCAGAGGCCGTTGCTAGGGCTGTGATTGCTTATTTAGACGCAAAGGCGGGATTTGTGTAAGCAGGTATTGACTTATGTTGATGAAAATAGAAGATGATTTTGATTTGCAAAAGATTGCTTTCAGTGGACAATGTTTTCGTGTCAAGCAATGGGAAGATGGTACATACCGTTTTATAACGGGAGATTCTTGTGTTTACATAAAAGATATGGGGGAGCAGCTTTTTTCCATTTCGTGTGACAGGAGGGAATGGGAACGAGTATGGAAAAGGTATTTTGATCTGGATCGCTGCTATCGTGATATTTTTAACAAGGAATATCAGAAACATCCATTTGTGGATGAAGCGATGAAATATGGCCGGGGTCTTCGTATTCTTCGGCAGGAACCATGGGAGATGCTGGTAACATTTATTATTTCACAGAGAAAGAGTATCCCTGCCATAGCTACAGCAGTTGAGACGCTTTCCTCACAATATGGGCATACCATAACAACGGATCGGGAGAGGCTTAAAGCGTTTCCTACGCCGCAGGAATTGAAGAAGATATCCATAGAAGACTTAAAAGAATGTAGATTGGGATACCGGGCATCCTATGTATTTGATGCCATTCAAAAGGTGTTGTCTGGAACTCTTGACTTACAGTGCTTGAATGAAGAAGAGGATGAACATATTTTGGACTTACTGCAAAAAGTTAATGGCGTTGGGAAGAAGGTGGCAAATTGTGTAAGTCTGTTTGCCTATGGAAGAATTTCCTGTGTGCCGATCGATGTCTGGATCTCAAGAGCGATTGAAAATGAATGTGGAGGGATATCACCATTTCATCTGTTCCGTGAAAACGCAGGGATTATCCAGCAGTATATCTTTTATTATGAGAAATGCCATCAGAACTGATGTACTGGTGGCATTTTATCAATTTCTTGTTAGACCAAAGATCTTTTGTGCGAGTGCATCAAGATAGTCTATCACTTCTTCCTTAAATTTTGTTTCTTGTGCGGTCTTTAGAATAAATCTGTTAAATTCTCTGCAATCTATAAATTCTAAGGAAGGCAATATACTGGACATAAAAAATTGATAGGATAAAACTCGGAGTAGGAAATTGCGGGACATATATTCATCTTGAATAGCAGATACAAAATCATGGCTTTTTTTACCACGGGGACCTTCGATAAAAAGCATTCCTGTTCCGCCAGCGGACATGACCTTATCAGCAGCGTGTCTTACATCCGGCTCCGCATATTCTTTGTCTTTCAACTCATTGGATATGATGAGCTTTCCGTTCAGATAAACATCCAGATCACTGACTTCTCTTCCTGAAGCACCACTCTGATTTACAGGATGTACTTCGACTACAACATCAGGGTTATGCAGATATCTTAGGTGATAGATTCCGGCAACCATAAGTGTAAGAACTTCGCCTTCATAACTGTACTTTAAAGCTTCATGAATATATTGCCAAAGCTTGGCTGGAAGATTGGAAGAGTCTGGAAGCGCAAAAACAGTTAGCTGCTTTTTCTAATATTTCCATTTCAAATGGGACAATGACTTTATGACAGACGGTTCTTGCGTCATATGCACCAGAAAGCATAGACTGCTTTTGTAAACATAATGGATTGATGCTTTCATCTGCTGCTTTTGATAAAATAGCTGTGAACAAGATATATTTGTAGGTTAAGTGGGTATTATCAATAACAAAGTTAATAAATGCCTGATGGCAGCAGGATGAATTTGGTGCATAGAGTGCAACTTGATATGCCGCATGAAGTATCTTATAAGCTTCTTCTTTTAATCCCATTATCGATATCTCCTATTTACATAAGTGAAATTCATTCTTCGTAAGCCCAGAGTCTAAAGCTTGGTACAGATAATTACTTTTGCCAGCCGTTTGTCTTTTTTGCAGAGATATTGTATGGATTTGAAATCCTGGTTCAAAGTAATCCTGTTTGGCACAGTGAAATCTCCTGTCTTTCCTAAATAATTTGATAAGATGTTTGGAGAAATATGATATTAGATTATATCAGATTTTGGAGCATTTTGCTATGACTAAAACCAATATGATCAGGGTTGTTTTATGAAGACTCAAACAGCATTATCTAATTTGAAGATATGAAAGTCCGGTCAAAAGGGCACACCCTTCTTATCAGGGGCTTCTTCCCGATAGAAAAACGCAAAATCTCCCCTGTATTTTATTTACTCTTTTTAGCAATAAAAACTGTCAATTCCGCTGAAGACATATTTTTTTCGTCCAAGATAATCGCTGAAATCATCCATGGCTGCCCGCATAACAACCTTCCAGCTTGTACATGCTAAGAAAAAAGAAAGTTCAGAGGTGATACGTTTGAGTAATCGATTACAATATGAAACCAGCCCCTATCTGCTTCAGCACAAGGACAATCCAGTTGACTGGTATCCTTGGTGTGAGGAGGCTTTTGAGCGGGCGAGAGAAGAGGATAAACCGATCTTTTTGAGTATAGGCTATAGTGCCTGTCATTGGTGTCATGTGATTGCCCATGAAAGCTTTGAGGATCAGGAGATTGCAGAGCTGTTAAATCAGCACTTTATCTCTATTAAGGTGGACAAGGAGGAACGTCCGGATATTGACGGTGTATATATGGCAGTATGTCAGGCGTTTACGGGAAGCGGAGGCTGGCCTACGAGTATCTTTATGACCTGGGAGCAAAAGCCGTTTTTTGCGGGTACGTATTTTCCTAGGACGACACAGGGCGGCAGGATTGGGCTTAGAGAACTTCTGTGGAAGATACAAAATGTATGGGAACATGACAGGGAATCCCTTTTGCGGCAGTCGGAACAGATCATCCATCATCTGAATCAATCAGATGAAAGGAAAGGCGAGATCAGTCTAAAGTTTGTTCGTCTGGCGGTGGAGAGCTATCAGCGTGTCTATGATTCGCAATACGGCGGCTTTGGTCAGGCCCCTAAGTTTCCTGCGCCTCACAATCTGTTATTTTTGTTAAGCTATTACGAACGCTGTCAGGATGCAGACTGCCTTTCTATGGCAGAGCATACCTTGCTGCAGATGTACCGCGGCGGATTGTTTGACCATATTGGATTTGGCTTTTGCCGCTATTCTACAGATTCAAGATTTCTTGTTCCACATTTTGAAAAAATGCTTTACGACAACGCGTTGCTGATCTTGGCTTATTGTAAGGCATACACAGTAACCAAAAAGAAGCTGTATCTGCATATTGCTGAAAAGACCGCAGAGTATATTCTTCGTGAGATGTCCTCAGAAGAAGGAGGCTTTTACAGCGCACAGGATGCAGACAGTGAGGGAGAAGAGGGAAAATATTACCTGTTTACGCCGGATGAGATCATTCGTGTGCTGGGAAAAGAGAATGGTGAAATTTTTAACAAGCAGTATGGAATCGAAGAGAAGGGAAATTTTGAAGGGAAGAATATCCTGCATCTGCTGGAAAGTGATCCAGAGGATGAGACGCTTTCATCTTTTTTGACACAGTTGTATCAGTACCGGAAAAATCGGTATGCACTGCACCTGGATGACAAGATCTTAACTTCCTGGAACAGCCTGATGATTGCAGCTATGTGTGAATTGTATCTGGCAAGTCAAAGAGAGAACTACCTTCAGGCTGCACTGCGGGCAGACGTTTTTATACAGGCAGATCTGATGGAAGCGGATACTTTGTTTGTCAGTTGCCGAAAAGGGCAGCGCGGCGTCAAAGGATTTTTGGACGATTATGCAAGTTATATATTTGCACAGCTTGCTCTGCATCAGGTAACTTTGGAGGAAAGATATCTAACACGGGCAGATAAAATGTGCCAAAAAGTGATACATGACTTTGGTGATAAGGCAGGCGGATTTTATCTGTACAGCCACTATGGAGAGAAGCTGATCCTGCGTCCCAAGGAGACTTACGATGGTGCGATTCCCAGTGGCAATTCCTTAATGGCTTACAATCTTGTGAGGCTGTCTTCTCTGACGGATCAGCCGCTCTATCAGGAGGCTGTTAAGCAGCAGTTGCAATATATGGCAGCTGACGCGTCAAAATATCCCACAGGGTATGGGATGTATTGGACAGCGCTTTTAGAATATCTTTCATAAACAGAGCAATTTTAGTGAAGACGGGTGTATCAAGACATGTTACAATGGAGGAAAATCGAGAGGAGTGGCATCGTATGAAGGATACATCCATGACAGAAGAGATACTTTTGTACATTGAAGAACATCTGTATCATGAACTGACGTTGGAAAAGATCGCGAAGGAACTGCATTATTCCAAATTTTATATGGCAAGAACATTTAAAGAGCATACGGGTCTTACTTTATATCAATATATAAGAGGCAGACGTTTAGATCAGGCAGCAAGAATGTTGACAGAGAGGAAAAAGTCCATAGCGGAGATTGCTTTGGAGGTGAATTACAGCTCTCAGCAGGCATTTACCAAAGCCTTTCGCGGTACTTATGGATGTACGCCCCAGGAGTATCGGCGCATTGGCGTATATATGCCAGGGCAAGACCGGATCTTTCTGCGCGTGAGGACGGATGACATTCAGGGGAGGATGGCAGCATGAGTATCTTACCCTATGTGGTGTTACAGACGAGCCGGGGAGAGCGCAGCTATGATATCTATTCCCGGCTGTTAGAAGACAGGATTCTGTTTTTGGGTGAGGAGGTCAATGATCAGGTGGCGGGACTTTTGGTTGCGCAGATGCTTTACTTAGAGGCACAGGACCCGCAAAAAGACATTCAGATGTATATCAACAGTCCAGGCGGTTCGGTGTCTGCGGGATTTGCAATTTATGATACGATGCGGTATATTAGATGTGAGATCTCTACCATTTGTATTGGGCTTGCAGCAAGTTTTGGAGCATTTTTGCTTGCAGGAGGCACGCCGGGAAAGCGTATGGCTCTGCCTCATGCAGAGATTATGATTCATCAGCCAGCGATTCATGGGGATGGGATCAAGGGACAGGCCACAGATCTTAAGATTTTGTCAGACCAGATTCAGCGCAGCAAAAAGAGACTGAATAAGCTCTTGGCGGAAAATACCCATAAGACCATAGAAGAGATCGAGGCGGCTACAGAGAGAGATCACTATCTGTCTGCCGCAGAAGCATTGGAATTTGGGCTGATCGATCAAGTGATTGGTGAATGGGAAAGATCCAGAAGAATTATATCATCTAGATTGTCTGAAAAAGGGATTTCAGGATGACCGGTGTGTATTGTATGTCTTTCGCTGTGCGGTATATTATGCAGAACATGAACGGCGCGATCCGGAAAAATTAAAATGGTGGTACTGGAAAGACAAAGAATATCCAAAAGCGTAAAAAAGCACCAGGGACTCTGTGGCAGCACAGCCCCTGGTGTTTTCCTCTATAATCTTTTGACAAACAGTGCCCGAATGGCATTTAACACGGCGAGGATCATCACGCCCACATCCGCAAATACCGCCAGCCACATATTGGCGATGCCCAAGGCTCCAAGCAGCAGGCAGAGGGCTTTGATGCCAATAGCAAACCAGATATTTTCATAGACAATGCGCAGGCATTTGCGGGAGATCTTGATGGCTTTCGCGATCTTTAACGGATCATCATCCATCAGGACGACGTCTGCCGCTTCGATGGCGGCGTCAGAACCCATAGCGCCCATGGCAATGCCGATATCAGCCCGTGAGAGCACCGGAGCATCGTTGATGCCGTCTCCTACAAAAGCCAGCTTTTCTTTTTCGGCTTTTTTCTCTAAGAGTTCCTCTACCTTCACGACTTTGTCTTGCGGCAGCAGTTCGCTGTACACTTCATCAATCCCCAGCTCTTTGGCCACCTGTCTTGCCACGGCGTCCATATCACCAGTAAGCATCACAGTCCGGCGTACGCCGGCGGATTTTAAGGCCGCGACTGCTTCTTTGGCATGTGGTTTTACTAGGTCGGAGATCACGATATGCCCGGCATACGTGTGGTCGATGGCAATATGCACAATCGTTCCAGTATGGTGGCAGTCTTTGCGTTCTACTTGCAGGCGTTTCATCAGCTTGGCGTTGCCGGCGGCGATAGAATGTCCGTCTACCTGCGCGATCACACCATTTCCGCTGATCTCCTGAAGATCTGTGACTCTTGAGCGGTCCAGAGGTTTTCCATAAGCCTCTCTTAAGCTCTTGCTGATCGGATGAGAGGAAGCACTCTCGGCCAGCGCAGCATACTCCAAAAGCTTTTCATCAGGAAGCTCATTGTGATGAATCGCGTTGACTTCAAAGACTCCCTGGGTCAATGTTCCTGTCTTGTCAAATACCACACATCGGGTCTGAGATAAGGTCTCAAGATAGTTGGACCCTTTGACTAGAACACCCGCATTGCTGGCTCCGCCGATACCAGCAAAAAAACTCAGTGGAATACTGACCACCAATGCACAAGGACAACTGATCACCAGGAATGTCAGTGCACGATAGATCCAGTCCCCCCAGTTGGCTGAAACTCCCATAAGAGTGATCCGCACCAGAGGAGGCAAAATGGCCAGAGCCAACGCACTATAGCAGACCAAAGGGGTATAGACCCTTGCAAACTTCGAGATAAAGTCCTCGGATTTGGATTTACGGGAACTGGCGTTCTCTACCAGATCCAGAATACGAGAGACTGTGGATTCTCCAAATTCCTTGGTGGTCTGTATCTTCAGCACTCCGGTCAGATTGATACAGCCGCTGATGACCTCTTCTCCCACAGAGATCTCCCTTGGAAGACTTTCGCCTGTCAGAGCACTGGTATTGAGGCTCGAAGAACCCTCCATTACCACACCGTCAATAGGTACTTTTTCACCAGGCTGCACCACAATGATACTGCCAATCTCCACTTCGTCCGGATCTATCTGTGTGAGCTGTCCGTCTTGCTCCACATTGGCATAGTCCGGGCGGATATCCATCAGTTCGCTGATGTTTCGGCGGCTCTTGCCCACAGCATAGCTTTGGAACCATTCCCCGATCTGATAGAACAGCATAACGGCGATAGCCTCTGTGTAGTCTCCGTCCTGACTGACAGCCAATGCCATAGCTCCTACAGTGGCGACCGCCATCAGAAAACTTTCATCAAATATCTGGCGGTTTTTAATCCCTTTTAATGCTTTTAACAAGATATCATATCCAATCACCAGATAAGGGATCAGATACAGGATAAAACGCAGGATGCCGCTCACAGGAAGAAATGGCAAAAGAATCATCAGGAATGCTGCAAGAAGAATCCGAAACAACATCTTTTTCTGCTTCTTATTCATAATATAGGTTTCCTCTTAGATAAATATTTCACAATCGTCCTCAACCTTTTTACAGTTGGCACGAACATTCTGCATGACTGCTTTTATGTCCTCTCCCTCTTCAAATTCCACGCTCATCTTAAGCGTCATAAAATTTACCGTGGCATGTTTGACACCTGCAGTTTTCTGAGCAGCTTCCTCCATCTTATTTGCACAGTTGGCACAGTCCACGTCGATCTTGTAAGTTTTTTTCATGATCTATTTCTCCTTTCTCATTAAGATTAAATATATATTTAATTGTTTAATCATATTATACACAATTCTGGATAAAATGCAAGCCTGTTTTAAAGATTTTTTTGGTTTTCAATCTTCTTGTTCTGTGTTAGACTAGGGTATATCTGAAAATGGGAAGGAGACTTTGCAATGCATCCGATATCATTGCCTCATGATCATGGGGAAGCGATGGAAAAACATATGGAATCCATACCAAAGACGGTGCTTTTTGAGATGGCGGCGGATACTTTTAAGCTATTGGGGGACAGTAGCAGGATACGTATCTTTTGGATCTTATGCCATTGTGAAGAGTGTGTGATCAATCTGTCTGCCATGGTACAGATGAGCAGTCCGGCTGTGTCTCATCATCTGAAGATGTTAAAGGCAAGTCGGCTGATCGTCAGCCGCAGGGAAGGCAAGGAAGTCTATTACAAAGCTGCTGATACCCAGCAGGCAGCGCTTCTGCACCAGATGATTGAAGCACTGTTAGAGATCTCCTGCCCCTTACGCTAGTGCAGGAATAAGGAAGAGACAGGAGGACAGCCGCATGCTTTATCCGAAGATCGGGATTCCAAGGCTTGGAAAAGATCCGTTGAGCCGTTTGTTAGAATATCAGTATGAGCGCTGCTTAAGACGGGCCGGTGCATCGTTGTGGATACTTGTGCACCAGGCGACAGAGGAATATATCCAGACGGCGCTTCAGACGTGTGATGGATTTTTGTTTCCGGGTAAGGATGCTGTGGATGCAAAGCTCTACCATCAGGCTACCATGGCCGGGGGACAGACAGATCCTTTGCGGGATGAGTTTGAGATGACTCTTCTTGAGGCGGCGCTCAGGGAACAAAAGCCGCTGTTTTGCATCGGCCGGGGGATGCAGTTGTTAAATGTGGCTTTTGGCGGCACACTGATGCAGAATATCAGAGAAAAACAGGAGTATCCCCATTATGACTGGCTGCATATCACGACAGCCACGCACCCGGTGGAGTTAGATCCCTACAGTCTGCTGGCGGATGTCCTGAAAGGGGATACAGTATCGGTCAACAGCCTGCACCGTCAGGCGGTGGATACGATTGGGGAAGGGCTTTTTGCGTCGGCTGACAGCCCGGAAGGCTTTGCAGAGGCATTGGAGATCGAGGGGTATCCTTTCTGTCTGGCTGTGCAGTGGCGTCCGGAATATATGGCAGTGCGCACGCCTGCCCAGCAGAAATTATTTCAGGCATTTGTGGATGCCTGTCGATAGATCAGTTTTAAGGAGGCAGTCATGGAAGATCAAACAGCACGACAGATGCTATTATTTTTAAAAGATTCTCCTACCGCGTTTCATGCCGTCTCGCGGATGGAAAAGGAGTTAAGGGCGCATGGCTATCAGAGACTGTGGGAGAGAGAGGTGTGGTGCTTAGAGCCAGGCGGCAGGTATTATGTGATCAGAAATGACTCCAGCATCATTGCTTTTCATATAGGTACAGAACTTTCCGGATATGGGTTTCATATTGTGGCTTCTCACAGCGATTCTCCCACTTTTAAGATCAAAGAACAGGCAGAGCTTGAGATACGCAGAAAGTATGTGCAGCTGAACACAGAAGGATATGGAGGGATGCTCTGCTCTACCTGGTTTGACCGTCCGCTCTCTGTCGCAGGCAGGGTGATGGTCAAAGAAAATGATCACTTAGTCACGAAGCTTTTGAACATCGACCGTGATCTGGTGCTGATCCCCAGTATGGCGATCCATATGAACCGCTCTGCCAATGATGGCTATGTCTACAATAAGCAGGTGGATCTGCTGCCGCTTTTTAGCAGCGGAGGTTCCCGAAAGGGCAGATTAAAAAGGCTGGTGGCAGAAGAACTTCAGGTATTGGAGCAGGAGATCTATGGAAGCGATCTGTATCTGTACAACCGGCAGGAACCGTCGATCTGGGGGGCAGAGGGAGAATTTGTGTCTTCACAGCGTCTGGACGATCTGCAGTGCGCCTACGCGTCCCTGCGGGGATTTTTAGAGGGGCATCAGGCCCAGGAAGTTTCGGTATTTGCCTGCTTTGATAATGAAGAAGTAGGTTCGAGGACCCGGCAGGGGGCAGGCTCGACATTTTTATATGATACACTTAGGAGGATTCATTTAGGACTTGGCAAGACAGAGGAGGAATACTACCAGGCGATTGCAGGCAGTCTGATGCTGAGCGCGGACAATGCCCATGCGGTGCATCCCAATCACCCGGAGAAGACGGATCTGGAAAACTGCGTCTATATGAACGAGGGCGTCGTCATCAAATCCCATGCAGGACAGAAATATACGAGTGATGCTTTGAGTATTGCGTTATTCCGTATGATCTGTGAGCGGGCAGAAGTGCCTGTACAGTATTTTGCCAATCGTTCGGATATGGCAGGCGGCAGTACGCTTGGCAATATCTCTTCGGAGAAAGTCTCTCTTCCATCGGTGGATATCGGCCTGGCGCAGTTAGCGATGCATTCTGCGTATGAGACAGCAGGAGTAAAAGACACCAATTATATGATTCGTGCCACCAGAGAATTTTACAGAACTGCGATAAAAGAAGAACAGGGAGCGTTTTTTCTGTAAAATTCTATAAAATTCCAAAGAAAAACTTGTACAAAATTTTATATAATGTTAAGATACGTAAGGTGCGTTGGAACAGACGCACCTTTTCCTGTCAAGGCACACAAAATTATCAGAACAAAGGAGGACCTATATGGAAGAAAACAAAATGGGCATTATGCCTGTCAACAAGCTGATCATATCCATGTCACTGCCGATCATGGCTTCTATGCTTGTACAAGCGCTGTACAATATTGTGGACAGTATCTTTGTGGCTAAATTAAATGAAAATGCACTGACTGCTGTGTCCATGGCTTTCCCGATTCAAAACCTGATGATTGCGGTGGGCGTGGGGACAGCCGTGGGTGTCAATGCACTTTTGGCCAGGTCATTAGGAGAAAAAGATTTCAAAAAAGTCAACCAGATCGCAGAAAATTCTGTGTTTTTGGTATGCATCAGTTATCTGCTGTTTTTACTTATTGGCATCTTTTTGGTAGAGCCATTCTATAGAAGCCAGACAGATATTACAGAGATTGTCACCTATGGAAAGGATTATCTGAGAATCTGCTGCTGTTGTTCTTTTGGGGTATTTACCCAGGTGATGTTTGAACGGCTTTTGCAGGCGACCGGGAAGACATTCTATACGATGATCACACAAGGGGTTGGTGCCATTGTCAATATTATCTTGGACCCCATCATGATCTTTGGCCTTTTAGGATTTCCCAAGATGGGAGTTGCCGGGGCAGCAGCTGCGACGGTAATTGGGCAGATTGTGGCAGGTATACTGTCCGTATACCTGAATCATACTAAAAATTATGAAGTAAAGATCCAGATGAAAGGCTTTCGGCCGGATGCTTCTGTGATTGGGCAGATCTATAAAATTGGAGTTCCTTCTATTATTATGCAGGCCATTGGCTCTGTGATGACCTATGGTATGAACCTGATCCTGATCTCCTTTACCTCCACGGCTACCGCAGTCTTTGGCGTGTACTTTAAGCTTCAGAGCTTTGTATTTATGCCTGTCTTTGGCCTGAACAACGGCGTGATCCCCATTGTGGCCTATAATTATGGCGCACAAAAAGGGGACCGTGTGATGAATGCCATTAAACTCAGTATTCTCTATGCAGTCTCGATCATGGTTGTGGGATTTTTGGTGCTGCAGATCGCACCAAAGCCGCTTCTGTTATGGTTTGAGGCGTCAGAGACGATGCTGTCCATCGGTATCCCGGCTCTTAGAACGATCAGTATCAGCTTTATCCTCGCAGGCTTTTGTATCGCCTGTGGCAGTGTGTTCCAGGCGCTTGGATGTTCGATCTACAGTATGTTTGTATCTGTGGCAAGGCAGTTAGTCGTACTGCTGCCGGCTGCCTATCTGCTGTCAAGGCTTGGAAATGTCAATCTGGTCTGGTGGGCATTTCCCATTGCAGAACTGATGTCTCTTGCCATGACCGCATTTTTTATGGCAAAAGTATATCGGGATATTATCTCTAAGATCATACATTCATGATGCTGCGGGTTGCTAAAAAACGACGAACTGTATATAATATTTTCAAACAACAGAGAAAGTACAGGAATCATATATGAATACCACGATACAGCCAGAGATGCTATGGGAATGGATTTGCGACAGAGAGGGAGAGACCTTTTATACGAAAAAAGGGCTTCCATTTACGTACTATATCAAGGGTGGGGAACTGTTTGCCAGCCGGCGGGAGCGTTCGATTACCAGGAGTACCTTTGAAAAGGCTTGTCAGAAGATACAGGATCATCCGCAGGAAGTGTCAGGACCTAAGAGACTGAATGTCTATGGAGCACCTTATGTATGGGCGATTCTTTCTGCGGTTCTGGCGTGTGACTGATGTACACCAAAGAAGAGATTTCCGAAAGGAGGTTATATAAAGTGAACATATTTGCAGAAATGATACATTCGATATATGATATCAAGAGCTATGCAGGGTTTCAGAAGAACAGCGGGCTAAAGACTGTGCTCTACGGAGTGGTTTTGGACGTGATTGTTATATTTTTCACACTCTTCTTGCCGCTGATCCTGCTTTTGGTCCCGGTCGGCGGGATCGAAGGGTTTGGCAGAGAGTCTGTTCCCGAATTTACCTTAGAAGACGGTGAGTTCTGGATCGAAGAGCCGCTGGAATATAAGCAGTACAATCCAGGACAGGGGAGTGTGCTGATCAAAGCAGACACCGATTCTCCGATTACAGAAGAGATTACCAAAGTAGATCTGCTTGCCTATGATCAGGCGATCGTGATGGATGCGCACCATGTGCTTTTAAAACTGAATGGCAGCGGTGCCACTCGTTTTACCTATGGCGAACTGGATCTGGGAGACTGGGACCGCGACCGACTGTTTCGAGAAGCGATGCCCTATATCCGGGTTCTCTTCTGGGGCCTTGTCATCATTCTGCTATGGGTTATGCTGATCGCATTTTTTGGCGGGGCTTTGGTGGTGGCCTGGATTGGCAAACTGATGGCTTCTATGCAGAGCCGGGATGTGACTTTTGGCAGCTTGTATAAGATGGCCGTCCATTCGAGGACTACACCGCTTCTTATTAAAATGATCTATATGTGGATTCCGGTTACGATTCCTTTCTTTTTGCTGATTAATGTAGGAATCTCCTGCGTGTATATGTGGAAAGCGATTGCCGTCACAACCCAGGAGGAAGAACCGACACAGATTATCCTCTGAAGATTGCGTGGCGAAAATCACGCAAAAGCCTTGACTTCCCAAAGCTGCTATGTTATAGTAGCTTTGCGACTGGAAGTTTAGGCTTTTTTTTTATGCCTAAAAATTGGTGGTTTTCGCAGGATCACCAAAGAAAAAAGTATAAAAGCGAGGTGGAAAGTTGTGCGCGTAAAGATCACATTGGCATGTACGGAGTGCAAACAGCGTAACTACAACATGACAAAAGAGAAAAAACTTCATCCGGAGCGGATGGAAACCAAGAAATACTGCCGTTTCTGCAAGAAACATACTCTTCATAAGGAGACAAAGTAATTCTGCACAAGGATCGTAAAGGAAGTGACAAGATGGGAGACGCAAAAAAGACCCAGACAACAAGCTGGTTCAAAGGTGTAAAAGCCGAATTTAAAAAAATTGTATGGCCAGATCAGAAATCACTTACGAAACAGACCATTGCGGTAGTCAGCACTTCTGTTGCTTTGGCTCTCATTATTAAAATACTGGATATGATCATGACAATGGGGATTGACATTCTGGTAACATTATAGTTCAGGGAAAGGTGATTTTATGTCAGAAGCAAGCTGGTATGTCGTCCATACCTATTCCGGGTATGAGAATAAGGTTAAAGCCAACATTGAGAAGACAATTGAAAACAGACACCTTGAAGATCAGATTCTTGAAGTCAGAGTTCCGATGCAGGATGTGGTGGAAGTCAGAGAAGACGGTGCGAGCCGCCAGGTCCAGAAAAAGATGTTTCCGGGTTATGTTCTGATCAATATGATTATGAACGACGATACCTGGTATGTGGTTCGCAATACCAGAGGGGTGACTGGTTTTGTGGGTCCGGGTTCCAAGCCGGTTCCACTGACGGAAGAAGAGATGAGACCCCTTGGGATTCAGTCGGATTCTGTACAGATCGATTTTGCAGAGGGAGACAGTGTTGTCGTTACCGGCGGCGTATGGAAGGATACAGTGGGTATCATCCGCGCCATCAATGATAACAAGCAGAGTGTGACGATTAACGTCGACCTGTTCGGGCGTGAGACCCCGGTAGAAATAAGTTTCACAGAGATTAGAAAAATGTAGATGATCGGTTGAATATATGTTCGATAGATCGTGGGAGGGAAATTTACCCACAGGGCATAAACCCGCCATTACCACAATAGGAGGTGCCTAAGTTATGGCAAAAAAAGTATCAGGTTATATTAAATTACAGATTCCTGCTGGAAAGGCTACACCAGCTCCTCCAGTAGGTCCGGCTCTTGGTCAGCATGGTGTGAATATCGTACAGTTCACAAAAGAGTTCAATGCAAGAACTGCAGACCAGGGCGATATGATTATTCCGGTTGTTATTACAGTCTATGCTGACAGAAGCTTCAGCTTTATTACCAAGACTCCGCCGGCAGCAGTGTTATTGAAAAAGGCATGCGGCATCAAGACCGCGGCTGCCAATTCTAAAAAAGAAAAAGTTGCTACAATCAAGAGATCCGAAGTGCAGAAGATCGCGGAATTAAAGATGCCGGATCTGACAGCAGGAAGCCTGGATGCAGCCATCAGTATGATCGCTGGTACTGCAAGAAGCATGGGTATTACGGTAGTAGATGACTAAGACTGTTGCTGAAAAAGATGTGGGAGGGAAGTTTACCCACAGGGCATAAACCCGCAATCACCACTAGGAGGTAAGAAAGATTATGAAACATGGTAAGAAATATGTTGAAGCTGCTAAAGCTTACAATAAACTGAATCTTTATGATAAAGACGAGGCAGTCGCACTGGTAAAAAAATTAGCGACTGCAAAGTTTGACGAGACCATTGAGGCCCATGTGAGAACCGGCTGTGACGGACGTCATGCAGATCAGCAGATCCGTGGTGCAGTGGTACTGCCACACGGAACCGGTAAGCAGGTACGCGTACTGGTATTTGCAAAGGCTGGCAAGGCAGAGGAGGCTGAGGCAGCAGGTGCAGAGTTCGTAGGAGCAGAGGAACTGGTGCAGAAGATCCAGGGCGGTTGGTTCGATTTTGACGTCGTGGTTGCAACCCCGGATATGATGGGCGTTGTAGGACGTTTGGGCCGTGTCCTTGGACCAAAAGGTCTGATGCCGAACCCCAAAGCCGGTACAGTTACCATGGACGTTGCAAAGGCTGTCAAAGATATCAAAGCCGGTAAGATTGAGTACAGACTGGATAAAACCAATATCATCCACGTGCCGATCGGAAAAGCTTCTTTCACCGAGGAGCAGTTAGCGGACAACTTCCAGACGCTTATGGATGCCATCATCAAAGCAAAACCATCCGCTGTTAAGGGCCAGTTCTTAAAGAGCATCACCATCGCTCCGACCATGGGTCCAGGCGTGAAGATTAATCCGATGAAACTTGCATAACAGGTGTTGACATCTTGTATAAATTATGCTATTGTATAGCAGTCAATCATGCAATGCAGGGTTGACAAAAGTATGACTGCCCGAAGACAGCAGGCGCCGTAAGGCATAAGGAGTATAACGCCTGCCGAGGAACATCATTCTTCTGATTCTAAGAATGACTGATAGGCCCTCTGTGTCTTAGGCACAGAGGGTTTTTGTATGAAAGGTTGTCATCCCAAAATCTATAAGGAGGAAACCATCCATGGCAAAAGTTGAACTGAAAAGACCGATTATCGAAGAGATCGCTGCAAACTTAGAAGGCGCTGCCGGTGTGGTATTAGTAGACCACTGCGGTCTGACCGTAGAGCAGGATACACAGCTTCGTAAGCAGATGAGAGCAGAAGGCATCATCTACAAGGTCTATAAGAACACCATGCTGAACTTTGCAATCAAAGGAACCGAGTTTGAGCCGCTCTCACAGCATCTTGAGGGTCCATCTGCGGTTGCGATTTCCAAGACAGACGCGACTGCTCCGGCAAGAATTATCGCAAACTTTGCAAAGACCGCAGATAAGTTAGAGATTAAAGCCGGCGTAGTAGAAGGCAATTACTATGACGCGAAGGGAATGGTTGCGATTGCGAACGTTCCGTCAAGAGAAGTGCTTCTTGGAAGACTTCTTGGCAGCATGAAGAGTCCGATTGCGAATTTTGCACGCGTCGTAGACCAGATTGCAAAGAGCAAAGAAGCATAAACATGATCAATATTTTTTATATCAAACATGATTACAATGGAGGTAAAATAAAATGGCAAAATTAACTACTGCAGAATTTATTGATGCAATTAAAGAGTTGACTGTATTAGAGCTGAATGAGTTAGTAAAAGCATGTGAGGAAGAGTTTGGCGTATCTGCAAGTGCAGGTGTTGTAATGGCAGTATCTGATGGCGGCGGCGCTGCTCAGACTGAGGAGAAAGATTCCTTCGACGTAGAGCTGACCGAGGTTGGCCCGAACAAAGTTAAGGTTATCAAAGTGGTACGTGAAGCTACCGGCCTTGGCCTGAAAGAGGCAAAAGAAGTAGTAGACGGCGCACCGAAGGTTGTAAAAGAGGGTGCATCCAAGGCAGAGGCTGAGGAACTGAAAGCAAAACTTGAGGGCGAAGGCGCGAAAGTAACTCTGAAATAATCTGACGTCATGTCTGGGGATACTGCATCGGTGGTATCCCCTTTCTGTTGTTTCGTATTTCCGTTTTATGGAAAAATCCCGTTGACACAGGGAAAAATTTGTGATAACATGGACAATGCACTATTGTGGTGAGGTATGCTTTATATCTTGCCTGTATTTTTCGTATGAAAAATGCAGCTTATCAATATATAAGGGGTGAAATGTCAATGGAAAAGAACAGAATCAAACCGGTCCAATCAGGTAAGAGCAGCAGGATGAGCTATTCCAGAAAAAAAGAAGTTCTACAGATGCCGAATCTGATTGAGGTTCAGAGAGATTCCTATCAGTGGTTCTTGGACGAGGGACTTCGCGAAGCTTTTTCGGATATCTCTCCGATCTCGGATTACGGCGGGAAGCTGAGCCTGGAGTTCACTGACTTTACACTGGATAAAGAAGGTGCGAAATACTCGATTGAAGAGTGTAAAGAGCGGGATGCCACATACGCTGCGCCTTTGAAGGTGAGAGTTCGTCTTTACAACAACGAAACCGATGAAATTAATGAGCATGAGATTTTCATGGGCGATTTACCTCTGATGACGGAGACCGGAACCTTTGTGATCAACGGAGCGGAGCGTGTCATTGTCAGCCAGTTAGTCCGTTCTCCGGGTATCTACTATGGGATTGATCATGACAAGGTGGGAAAATTCTTATTTTCTTGTACTGTGATCCCCAACCGGGGCGCATGGCTGGAATACGAGACGGATTCCAATGATGTCTTCTATGTCCGTGTGGACAGAACTCGTAAAGTGCCTATTACGGTATTGATCCGGGCGCTGGGCTATGGAACCAATGCTGAGATCTTAGAGTTGTTTGGCGAAGAGCCTAAGATCCTGGCTTCTTTATCAAAAGACACAGCACAGAGTTATCAAGAAGGTCTCTTAGAGTTATATAAAAAGATCCGTCCAGGTGAGCCTCTGGCAGTGGAGAGCGCAGAGACTCTGATTACAGGGATGTTTTTTGACCCCAGAAGATATGACTTGGCGAAAGTGGGTCGTTATAAATTTAACAAAAAGCTTGCCCTGAAGAATCGTATCCGTGGGCAGGTGCTCGCAGAGGATGTGGTGGATGCTTCTACGGGTGAGGTGCTGGCGGAAGCAGGTATGACCGTCGATACCGAGCTGGCAGACCGTATTCAAAATGCGGCGATTCCTTTTGTATGGATCAAAGGGGAAGAGCGTGAGATCAAAGTGCTCTCTAACCGCATGGTGGATCTGAGGAATTATGTGGACTGTGATCCGCAGGAGTTAGGGGTGCGGGAACTGGTGTACTATCCGGCACTTCAGAAACTTATGGAAGAATATACAGATCTGGAAGACTTAAAAGATGCTATCCATAGAGAGATTTCAGAGCTTGTGCCAAAGCATATTACCAAGGACGATATCTTGGCGTCGATCAACTATAATATGCATCTGGAATATGGCCTTGGCAATGCAGATGATATTGACCATCTGGGCAATCGCCGGATTCGTGCAGTGGGTGAGCTTTTGCAGAATCAGTACCGTATCGGTCTTTCTCGTCTGGAGAGAGTGGTAAGAGAGCGTATGACCACCCAGGATACGGAGGGGATCTCTCCGCAGTCCCTGATCAATATCAAACCGGTGACAGCAGCCGTGAAGGAGTTCTTTGGTTCTTCCCAGCTGTCCCAGTTTATGGACCAGAACAATCCATTGGGTGAGCTGACGCATAAGAGACGTCTCTCCGCTTTAGGACCAGGCGGTCTGTCCCGTGACCGGGCCGGATTCGAGGTCCGTGACGTACACTATTCTCATTATGGAAGAATGTGTCCGATCGAGACACCAGAGGGTCCTAACATTGGTCTGATTAACTCTCTGGCATGTTATGCAAGAATCAACGAATACGGATTTGTGGAAGCACCGTATCGTAAAATTGATAAATCGGATCCGCACAATCCGCGTGTCACAGAAGAAGTGGTCTATATGACAGCGGATGAAGAGGACAATTACCATGTGGCTCAGGCGAATGAGCCTCTGGATGAGAATGGATATTTTGTCCGCAATAACGTCTCCGGACGTTATCGCGAGGAGACACAGGAATACGAAAAGAGCATGTTTGATTTTATGGACGTGTCTCCGAAGATGGTATTCTCTGTGGCGACCGCACTGATTCCTTTCCTGGAAAATGACGACGCGAACCGCGCGCTGATGGGTTCAAACATGCAGCGTCAGGCGGTGCCTCTGATGCTGACGGAGGCTCCTGTGGTGGGGACAGGTATGGAGGAGAAGACAGCTGTCGACTCCGGTGTCTGCGTGATCGCCAAAAATTCCGGTGTGGTGGAGCGCGCAGTCTCCAATGAGATCGTGGTGCGCCAGGACAGCGGTGTGCGGGATGTCTATCATTTGGCCAAATTTACCCGCAGCAACCAGAGCAACTGCTATAATCAGAGACCCATTGTGTACAAGGGGGACCGGGTGGAGGCAGGACAGGTGATCGCGGACGGTCCGTCCACTTCCCAGGGAGAGATCGCGCTTGGCAAGAACCCGCTGATTGGTTTTATGACCTGGGAAGGCTATAACTATGAGGATGCAGTGCTCTTAAGTGAGAGACTGGTGATGGAGGATGTGTATACATCCATCCATATTGAAGAATATGAGGCAGAAGCCCGTGACACCAAGCTGGGACCGGAAGAGATCACCAGAGATGTACCGGGTGTGGGCGATGACGCTCTGAAGGATCTGGACAACAGGGGAATCATCCGTGTAGGTGCTGAAGTGCGTGCCGGAGATATCTTGGTGGGAAAAGTGACCCCGAAAGGAGAGACCGAGCTGACCGCAGAAGAGCGGCTGCTGCGCGCGATCTTTGGCGAGAAGGCGAGAGAGGTGCGCGATACTTCTCTGAAGGTGCCTCACGGTGAGTATGGTATCGTGGTGGACGCCAAGGTATTTACCAGAGAGAACGGCGATGAGCTGTCTCCTGGCGTCAATCAGGCGGTGCGTATCTATATCGCACAGAAGAGAAAGATCTCTGTGGGAGATAAGATGGCTGGCCGTCATGGAAATAAGGGTGTGGTATCCCGTGTGCTTCCGGTGGAGGATATGCCGTTTCTCCCGAATGGACGCCCGTTGGATATCGTATTGAACCCGCTGGGTGTGCCGTCTCGTATGAACATCGGACAGGTCTTGGAGATCCATCTGAGTCTGGCAGCAAAAGCGCTGGGTTTCAATGTGGCGACTCCGGTCTTTGACGGCGCCAATGAAAATGATATTATGGACACTCTGGATTTGGCTAATGATTATGTCAACCTGGAGTGGGAGGAATTTAAAGCAAAGCATGAACAGGAGCTGCTCCCGGAGGTTCTGGAGTATCTCTATGAAAACAGAGATCACAGAAAAGTCTGGAAGGGCGTACCCATTTCCCGCGACGGGAAAGTGCGCCTGAGGGATGGCCGTACAGGAGAATATTTTGACAGCCCTGTTACCATCGGACATATGCACTACTTAAAGCTGCATCATCTGGTGGATGACAAGATTCATGCACGTTCCACAGGCCCGTATTCTCTCGTTACGCAGCAACCGCTGGGCGGCAAGGCGCAGTTTGGCGGACAGCGTTTCGGTGAGATGGAGGTATGGGCTTTGGAGGCGTATGGAGCCTCCTATACGCTTCAGGAGATATTGACCGTGAAGTCGGATGATGTCATCGGACGTGTCAAGACCTATGAGGCGATTATCAAAGGTGACAATATTCCGGAATCCGGCATCCCTGAGTCTTTCAAGGTGTTGTTAAAAGAGCTGCAGTCGCTGGGGCTGGATGTACGCGTGCTGCGGGATGACAATACAGAAGTAGAGATCATGGAGAGCAGTGAGTACGGAGATGTGGATATTCGCTCCATCTTGGAGAGCGACAGCAGACGTTATAATAATGAAGAAAGAGAATCTTTCGGTTCCTACGGTTTTGGCAAACAGGAATTTGAAGGCGGAGAGCTGGTGGATGTAGAGGAAGACAGTACAGAGGAAGAGGACGCTGCTGACATGGAAGAAGATATGGACGATTTTGAATAGGAGGTGCTGTTCATGCCGGAAACAACGAATAATGAAGTCTATCAGCCGATGACTTTTGATGCGATCAAGATTGGTCTTGCATCCCCGGAGACTATCCGCGGATGGTCCAAGGGCGAGGTAAAAAAGCCGGAGACGATCAATTATCGTACGTTGAAGCCTGAGAAGGATGGTCTGTTTTGTGAGAGAATCTTCGGACCGAGCAAAGACTGGGAATGTCATTGCGGAAAATATAAAAAGATCCGATATAAAGGCGTAGTCTGTGACCGTTGTGGAGTGGAAGTGACAAAGTCCAATGTACGTCGTGAGCGTATGGGGCATATCGAACTGGCAGCTCCGGTATCCCATATCTGGTATTTTAAAGGGATACCAAGCCGTATGGGACTGATCCTGGACCTGTCTCCAAGGACCTTGGAGAAGGTGCTGTATTTTGCGTCCTATATTGTGCTGGACCCAGGCGAGACGGAACTCTTGTATAAACAAGTTCTTTCCGAAAAAGAATACCAGGACATGAAGGAGAAATATCCGCAGGCAGGTGCTTTCCGTGTGGGTATGGGTGCAGAGTCCGTCAAAGAGCTTCTTCAGGCCATCGATCTGGAGAAAGATGCAGAAGAGTTAAAAGCAGGACTTAAGAACGCTTCCGGACAAAAACGGGCGCGTATTATCAAGAGACTCGAAGTGGTGGAGGCATTTCGCGGCTCCGGCAATAAGCCGGAGTGGATGATCATGGATGCCATCCCGGTGATTCCGCCGGATCTGCGTCCAATGGTGCAGCTGGATGGCGGCCGTTTTGCTACTTCTGACCTGAATGATTTATATAGAAGGATTATCAACCGCAACAATCGTCTCCAGAGACTTTTGGATCTGGGCGCGCCGGATATCATCGTCCGCAACGAGAAGCGTATGCTTCAGGAGGCGGTGGATGCGCTGATCGACAATGGAAGAAGAGGCCGTCCCGTGACTGGCCCTGGCAATCGTGCGCTGAAATCTTTGTCCGATATGCTCAAAGGAAAGTCTGGCCGTTTCCGTCAGAACCTTCTGGGAAAACGTGTGGACTACTCTGGTCGTTCCGTTATCGTGGTGGGACCGGAGTTAAAGATCTATCAGTGCGGTCTGCCCAAAGAGATGGCGATCGAGCTGTTTAAACCATTTGTGATGAAAGAGCTGGTGGCCAACGGTTCCGCACACAATATCAAGAGTGCGAAAAAGATGGTGGAGCGCCTTCAGACAGAGGTGTGGGACGTATTGGAGGATGTGATCAAAGAGCATCCGGTCATGCTAAACCGCGCACCTACATTGCACAGACTGGGTATCCAGGCATTTGAACCGATCCTGGTGGAAGGAAAAGCGATCAAGCTGCATCCGCTGGTATGTACTGCATTTAACGCAGACTTTGACGGAGACCAGATGGCAGTCCACCTGCCCCTGTCCGTGGAAGCACAGGCAGAGTGTCGTTTCCTGTTGCTGTCACCCAATAATTTATTAAAGCCTTCAGATGGCGGCCCAGTGGCAGTGCCGTCTCAGGATATGGTTCTAGGGATCTATTACCTGACACAGGAGCGCCCAGGAGCGATTGGAGAAGGCAAAGCCTTTAAAAATGTCAATGAGGCTATTTTGGCCTATGAAAACGGCGCTCTGACGCTTCAGAGTCGTATTAAAGTACGTGTCACGAAGAAAAGTCAGGACGGAACTTTCTTAAGCAGTATTGAAGAGTCCACACTGGGACGTTTTATCTTCAATGAGATCTTGCCGCAGGATCTGGGATTTGTGGACCGCAGCATCCCAGGCAATGAATTAAAGCCGGAGATTGATTTCCATGTGGGCAAGAAGGGTTTGAAGCAGATCTTGGAGAAGGTGATCAATACCCATGGGGCAACCAAGACTGCGGAGGTCCTGGATGACATTAAGAGTATGGGTTATAAATATTCCACCAGAGCGGCTATGACCGTATCTATCTCCGATATGACTGTGCCGCCGGAAAAGCCTGAGCTGATCAAAAAGGCACAGGATACCGTGGATCAGATTACACGAAATTATAAGCGTGGTAAGATCACGGAAGAAGAACGCTATAAAGAAGTGGTGGAGACCTGGAAAGAGACCGATGCGATCCTGACCGAAGCACTTTTAAAAGGTCTGGATAAATACAACAATATCTATATGATGGCAGACTCCGGTGCCCGTGGTTCGGATAAGCAGATCAAGCAGCTGGCTGGTATGCGCGGACTGATGGCGGATACCACCGGTCATACCATCGAGCTGCCTATCAAGTCTAATTTCCGTGAGGGTCTGGATGTTCTGGAATACTTTATGTCCGCACATGGAGCGAGGAAAGGTCTGTCAGATACTGCTCTTCGTACCGCGGACTCTGGTTATCTGACCAGACGTCTGGTGGATGTGTCCCAGGAGCTGATTGTCCGCGAGATGGACTGCAGCGAGGACAAGGAGATCCCAGGTATGGAAGTAAGCTCTTTTACGGACGGCAAAGAGTTGATCGAGTCTTTGCAGGAGCGCATCACCGGGCGTTTTGCCTGCGAGACGATCTGTGACAAAGACGGCAATGTAATCGTCAAGGCTAACCATATGATTACGCCCAGTCGTGCAGCCGCCGTGGTCAACTATGGTGTGGACAAAAACGGCAATCCATTTGATAAGATCAAGATCCGTACTGCACTGACCTGCCGTTCTCATATCGGTGTCTGCGCAAAATGCTATGGTGCCAATATGGCTACCGGAGAAGCGGTGCAGGTGGGTGAGACTGTGGGTATTATCGCAGCACAGTCCATCGGTGAGCCTGGTACACAGCTTACCATGCGTACGTTCCATACCGGCGGTGTGGCAGGCGGAGATATCACACAAGGTCTTCCCCGTGTGGAGGAGCTTTTCGAGGCCAGAAAGCCGAAAGGTCTTGCGATTGTCACAGAGATTGCAGGTCTTGCAACGATCAATGATATGAAGAAAAAACGGGAGATCGTCGTCACGAACCATGAGGCAGGCGAATCTAAGACGTATCTAATACCTTTTGATTCTCGTATTAAGATCGCAGACGGCAGCTATGTGGAAGCCGGAGACGCGCTGACAGAAGGAAGCATCAACCCGCATGATATCTTAAAGATCAAGGGCGTGCGTGCGGTGCAGGATTATCTGCTGCAGGAGGTACAGAGAGTATACCGTCTGCAAGGTGTGGAGATCAACGATAAACATATCGAGATGATCGTGCGCCAGATGCTGAAAAAGATCCGTATCGAGGACAATGGAGACAGCGAATTTTTGCCTGGAACGTTAGTGGATATCTTAGAGTTTGAGGATATGAATGAAAAACTTCAAGAAGAAGGCAAGGTGCCGGCAGATGGCAAACAGGTACTGCTTGGTATCACAAAAGCCTCTCTGGCGACCAATTCCTTCTTGTCCGCAGCATCCTTCCAGGAGACGACAAAAGTACTGACAGAGGCTGCGATCAAAGGAAAAGTCGATCCTTTGATCGGTCTGAAGGAAAATGTCATCATTGGTAAGCTGATCCCGGCTGGGACAGGTATGAAACGCTATCGTGACGTGAAGCTAAATACCGATTTTGAGGAAGAGGATTCCTTAGATTTCAAAGAAGAAGCATATGAAGAGCCGGTCAAGGAGCAGATGCTGAATTTTGATGAAGAGGAAGACGAAGAATTTGAAGAGTTCGAAGAAGAAGAGATGGAACTGATTGAAGATTAAATATATGACAGGTCTGCTATAATACAGCGGGCCTGTCATGTTTTTAACAAAGAAAACCAATTAGCGGCGTCTGCGGGCCAAAGGCCGAAAGATGGTCAGGCGGCCAAGAAAGCAGAAAAACTGTACCATCAGGACACCGGCCAGGACGCCGATGCTGTCGATCCCTACGTCCTTCTTAGAAGGACCACGGCCAGCAACAAAAGACTGATGGTATTCGTCCAAAGCGGCGAAGCCTACACAGATTCCGCCGGCCAGGATTGGAAGCCACAGGCCGCGGACCCCATAGACATAGAGCGGGAAAGAGACAGAGACCGCCAGTAAGAAATATTCAGTCATATGAGCCAGCTTACGGACAGGATAATGGATTCGTTCTATATAATAGCTGATCTCCCTGCCGGACCAGTTCAGCTCAAAGGCTTCATTGGCGGACTCCACGATGATCTCACTGACTTTGTAGCTTAGGTTTCCGGAAGTATTGCCGTCCTGGGAAGAAAAAGAAAAGATCATATACATCATAAAGATCGCCGGTAAAAAAGAAAAGGGTTTTAAAAAAGCCCTTAAAAATGTTTTCAGCATAAAAATGGTACTCCTTTTTGGGTTTGCATCATCATAGCACCAAAGGGGAACGGTGTCCAGTAAATTAAGAAGGATTTAAGAAAAAAAACCGCTTGACAAGGTGATAGGTATTATATATAATAATTGAGCATGCGTGCAAAGCACGTGTGTTTTTCAGTGAGTCTGAAAGAACAGCAGTCATGGTAAGAACTCTTACCGTTGCAGGAGAGAAGACCTGCCACAAACTATGCAGGAGGTGAAAGGAATGCCAACATTCAACCAGTTAGTAAGAAAGGGAAGACAGACATCTGTGAAGAAGTCTACTGCACCGGCGCTCCAGAAGGGATTCAACTCCCTGAAGAAGAGACCGATTGATGCATCCGCACCGCAGAAGCGCGGCGTATGTACCGCAGTAAAGACTGCAACTCCGAAGAAGCCGAACTCCGCGCTTCGTAAGATTGCCAGAGTACGTCTTTCCAATGGAATTGAAGTTACCAGCTATATCCCAGGTGAAGGTCACAACCTTCAGGAGCACAGCGTTGTGCTGATCCGTGGAGGCAGGGTAAAAGATTTACCAGGTACCAGATATCACATCGTACGTGGTACACTGGATACCGCAGGTGTTGCCAAGAGACGTCAGGCACGTTCCAAATACGGTGCTAAGAGACCGAAAGACGCTAAGAAATAAGATGGTAGCTGCTGATAGATCAAAAGATCTGTAAGAAAAAAGAGTATCACAAACAGAACTATGATTGTTGGCAACGCTAAGAAGCGCTGCCTTGTGCCAGGGGTTCATCAAGAGCCTATGACTGCGGGTTTTATGATAGAAAATAACCGGGCACGAACACACGTAGAACGACACATGTGAGTACCTGTGATTTAAGAGTGTAGTTTGCCGGAGCAGTTTCGGTAAGCACGCGCAAGTATTAAGGAGGGAAGTAACGTGCCACGTAAAGGACATACTCAAAAAAGAGACGTATTGGCAGATCCGATGTACAACAATAAAGTCGTTACCAAGCTGATCAACAATATCATGCTGGATGGCAAAAAGGGCGTAGCCCAGAAGATTGTATATGGAGCATTTGCAAGAGTAGAAAAGAAGACCGAGAAACCGGCTTTGGAAGTATTCGAGGAGGCTATGAACAATATTATGCCTGTCCTGGAAGTAAAAGCAAGACGTATCGGTGGTGCTACGTATCAGGTGCCGATCGAGGTTAGAGCAGATCGCCGCCAGGCATTAGCACTTCGCTGGCTGACCATGTTCTCCCGTAAAAGAGGCGAGAAGACCATGGAAGAGAGACTGGCGAATGAGATTATGGATGCAGCAAATAATACAGGTGCAGCCGTAAAGAGAAAAGAAGACATGCACAAAATGGCAGAGGCAAACAAGGCATTCGCACATTACAGATTTTAATCTGTGCGGACCTGGTTTGGTCACTCGTAGAAGGAGGAATATCCGTTGGCTGGAAGAGAATATCCGTTGGAAAGGACCAGGAATATCGGGATCATGGCTCATATCGATGCTGGTAAGACCACATTGACTGAGCGTATCCTGTACTATACTGGTGTGAATTATAAAATCGGTGATACTCACGAAGGTACTGCGACTATGGACTGGATGGAGCAGGAGCAGGAGAGAGGTATCACGATTACTTCCGCAGCTACGACCTGCCACTGGACTTTGCAGGAGAACTGCAAAGTAAAACCGGGCGCTTTAGAGCATCGTATCAATATTATTGATACTCCGGGCCACGTGGACTTTACCGTAGAGGTGGAGCGTTCCCTTCGTGTGCTGGATGGCGCTGTAGGCGTATTCTGTGCGAAGGGTGGTGTTGAGCCTCAGTCTGAAAATGTATGGCGCCAGGCTGACACCTATAATGTACCCCGTATGGCATTCATCAATAAGATGGATATCCTGGGTGCAGATTTTTACAATGCAGTGGAGATGATTAAGAACCGTCTGGGGAAAAATGCTATCTGCCTGCAGCTCCCGATCGGGAAAGAGGATTCTTTTAAAGGAATCATTGACCTGTTCGAGATGAAAGCATATATTTACAATGATGACAAGGGCGACGACATTTCTATCACCGATATCCCGGATGATATGAAAGACGACGCTGAATTATATCATACCGAGCTGGTGGAGAAGATCTGCGAGCTGGATGACGATCTGATGATGGAGTATCTGGAGGGCGAGGAGCCGTCTGTAGAGGTTTTAAAAGCTGCTCTTAGAAAGGCCACCTGCGAGTGTACGGCTGTTCCGGTATGCTGCGGAAGTGCTTACCGCA
Organism: uncultured Lachnospiraceae bacterium; assembly: GCA_910585995.1. Classification (GTDB taxonomy): domain Bacteria; phylum Bacillota; class Clostridia; order Lachnospirales; family Lachnospiraceae; genus Hominiventricola. The sequence continues at coordinate 2,502 of CAJUGG010000025.1, read as the reverse complement.
ACAAAGGCGTACAGAAGCTTCTGGATGCGATCCTGGAGTTTATGCCGGCTCCTACCGACATCCCGTCCATCAAGGGTACGGATATGGACGGCAATGAGATTGAGAGACATTCTTCCGATGAAGAGCCGTTCTCCGCTCTTGCATTTAAGATCATGGCTGACCCGTTTGTAGGAAAGCTTGCATTCTTCCGTGTGTACTCCGGAACTATGAATTCTGGTTCCTATGTATACAATTCCACGAAAGGCAAGAAAGAGCGTGTGGGACGTATCCTTCAGATGCATGCGAACAAGAGACAGGAGCTGGATAAGGTATATTCCGGTGATATCGCTGCAGCAGTAGGCTTTAAACTGACCACAACCGGTGATACCATCTGCGATGAGCAGCATCCGGTAATCTTAGAGTCCATGGAGTTCCCAGAGCCGGTAATCGAGCTGGCAATCGAGCCGAAGACCAAAGCTGGTCAGGGCAAACTGGGTGAGTCTCTGGCAAAACTTGCAGAAGAAGATCCGACTTTCCGCGCGCATACTGACCCGGAGACTGGTCAGACGATTATCGCAGGTATGGGTGAGCTTCATCTGGAGATCATCGTGGACCGTCTGCTTCGTGAGTTCAAAGTAGAGGCTAACGTAGGTGCGCCGCAGGTTGCTTACAAAGAGACCTTTACCAAGGCTGTGGATGTGGATTCCAAGTATGCAAAGCAGTCTGGTGGACGTGGACAGTATGGTCACTGTAAAGTACACTTTGAGCCGATGGATGCCAACGGCGAAGAGCTGTTCAAATTCGATTCTTCTGTAGTCGGTGGTGCGATTCCAAAAGAATACATTCCGGCAGTTGGCGAAGGTATCGAAGAAGCAGCAAAAGCAGGTATCTTAGGAGGCTTCCCGGTACTTGGTATCCATGCGACTGTATTCGACGGTTCTTACCATGAGGTCGACTCTTCTGAGATGGCATTCCATATTGCCGGTTCTCTGGCATTTAAGGAAGCGATGCAGAAAGCAGGAGCAGTGCTCCTTGAGCCGATCATGAAAGTGGAAGTAACCACGCCGGAAGACTACATGGGAGATGTCATTGGTGATATCAATTCCCGCCGTGGTCGTATCGAAGGTATGGATGATATCGGCGGAGGCAAGATGATCCGCGGATATGTACCGCTGGCTGAGATGTTCGGTTATGCAACTGATCTTCGTTCCAGAACACAGGGCCGTGGCAACTATTCCATGTTCTTTGAGAAATACGAGCAGGTTCCAAAGAGTGTACAGGAGAAGGTCCTTGCTGCAAAATCAAAATAAACTGTAATTAGGCTTGCAAAATAAGCCAGTTTGAAATATAATCAAGAATAGTGAATTGTAATTGATCTATAAGGAGGAAAACAAAATGGCAAAAGCTAAGTTCGACAGAACTAAACCACATTGTAATATCGGCACCATCGGTCACGTTGACCATGGTAAGACAACCTTAACCGCAGCAATCACAAAGGTTCTTTCTGAGAGAGTAGCTGGTAACACCGCTACTGATTTCGAGAATATTGATAAAGCTCCGGAAGAGAGAGAGCGTGGAATCACCATCTCTACTGCACACGTGGAGTATGAGACTGAGAAGAGACACTATGCACACGTAGACTGCCCAGGCCATGCTGACTATGTAAAGAACATGATCACTGGTGCAGCACAGATGGACGGCGCTATCCTGGTAGTAGCTGCTACAGACGGTGTTATGGCTCAGACCAAAGAGCATATCCTTCTGTCCCGTCAGGTAGGCGTTCCTTACATCGTTGTATTTATGAACAAATGCGATATGGTAGACGACGAAGAGCTTCTTGAGCTGGTTGAGATGGAGATCACCGAGCAGTTAGAGGAGTACGAGTTCACAGATTGCCCGATCATCAAAGGTTCTGCTCTGAAAGCTCTCGAAGAGCCAGGCAGCGAGTGGGGCGACAAGATCATGGAGCTTATGGATACAGTTGACAGCTATATCCCAGATCCTCAGCGTGCAACCGATCAGCCGTTCCTGATGCCTGTAGAGGACGTATTCACGATCACTGGCCGTGGTACGGTTGCTACTGGTAGAGTAGAGCGTGGTGTACTTCATCTGAACGAGGAAGTTGAGATCATCGGTGTGAAAGAAGAGTCCCGTAAGACCGTTGTTACCGGTATCGAGATGTTCCGTAAACTTCTGGACGAGGCACAGGCTGGTGACAACATCGGTATCCTGCTTCGTGGTGTTCAGAGAACAGATATCGTTCGTGGCCAGGTTGTTGCAAAACCAGGCAGCGTAAAATGCCACACCAAATTCACCGCTCAGGTATACGTACTGACCAAAGATGAGGGTGGCCGTCATACACCGTTCTTCAACAACTACAGACCGCAGTTCTACTTCAGAACCACTGACGTTACTGGTGTCTGCAATCTGCCAGAGGGCACCGAGATGTGCATGCCTGGTGACAACGTAGAGATGAGCATCGAGCTGATCCACCCGATCGCTATGGAGCAGGGTCTTACTTTT
>CAJUGG010000024.1 GCA_910585995.1 uncultured Lachnospiraceae bacterium | reverse complement strand
GCTTTATAACTTTTGTTTTTATTATACTCTAAATCATCGCTAATATCAATTCCAGATTTCAATTTTACAAACACCAGTTTAAGTTTACGCTTCCGCATTCGTCTTTTTATTGATTTGCGCCGCCGCATGGACAAACGGTAAATATATCAACGTACTTACTACAACACATAAAATACCGATCAGAAGAGACAGTACGCTTCGACCGCCGGAGCCAAGGAACGGAATCAAAAATCCCGGCGTTGTCCAGCCCACATCCAGCGTTACCGGCGGAATAATTTTAAATACAACCGTACATAAATATCCGATGATATTTCCGGTAACCGGAGCCGCAATAAAGGGAATCGCATAAACCGGGTTCATGACAATAGGCAGTCCGAGCAGTAAAGGTTCATTTACATTAAACAGGCTGGGTGCGAACGCCAATTTAGCAATAGACATCTGTGTTTTGTCTTTCCTTGCCACAAGAAAGATAGCGATGATCAGTCCCAAAGTAGCTCCGGAGCCTCCGGGTGCCGCAAAGGCGTCGTTAATGCTCTGCCACGTAATCGGGAATGGACATCCGACGGTAGTTCCTGTCTGTCCAAAATACTGAAGATTGGCAACCGCCTGTTTATTCTGTATTTTTGTTTTATCGCTCACATGCTTTATCCCCTGAAATAAAGCAAAACAAAAAAGCAAATCTTTTTTCATAAATCCCAATGATCCTGCCAAGCAGAAACGCCGATACAACCGTACCAACTCCTATCCCATAGATCGGTCTTCTCAGCAACAGGCAGACCATGACAGTTAGCAGCAGCATAAAATGAGAAAAGCGATTCAGCAGTGTTTGACCGGAATCTATGAAATGAAATATGAAGTGACAAAGATGGCAGGAGACTTTCATGATGTGGATCCACAGGACTTCATGGAGCGTCCGTGTGATTCCCGCGCCTGAAAGAAACGCCACCTGACGAAAAAATATCTGTTTCATCTAAAGCAGTCCCTGATGGATCTGTGCCACCGGGAGCATCTCAATCAGGTTGATCTGCTTACTCCTGCCGAACGAAATATAAGTGAGAAAGAATACTGGGCGGATCGCCGCAGCCAGAAGAAAAATTAAGGCAAAATTTTTCTTCTGCACTGTCATTACAAAAGGAACTGCCCATTTCCAACAGTCCCTTCCATTTGACATTTCATTCTGTTTTTTTCACCAGTTCCTCTTCCCATCCATCACCTTACAAAAAATAATCCCCGCCACCGTACTCACCGCCGTCGCAATTATCGCAGGCCCAACAATCGCCGTCGGATTCACACTCCCGTACTGACTCCGGTACGCCACAACGTTCATGGGAATGAGTTGCAGCGAGGAAATATTCAGAATCAAGAACACGCACATTTCATCGCTGGCCACGCCCTTCGACACCGCAGGGTAACCACATCCTCCCGCATTCTTCACTCCCAACTGTCTGCTCCTTGCTCCGGCCGAGACGGTTCCTGTCTGCTGTCCTGGAAACACTTCTGCTGCCCGCCGCTCCTCCTCGAGATTCTTAAGCTCTTCCATGGCCTTCAGTCCCGCCGGCGTTGCCGCCCAGCCGAGGCCAAGGATGTTCGCAATACAATTTACTGCGATCTGTTCCATTGCTGGATGGCCTTTGGGAATTCGGGGGAAGAGCCAGCTTAAGATGGGCAGGATCCCTTTGGTCATCTTTCCAATCAGCCCGGAAGCACTTCCCACTTTCATAAGTCCCATCCAAAAAGACAGAATTCCAAGCATTGTGATACACAATGACACTGCTTCTTTGGAAGAATCCAAAGCTGCCTGTGTCACTTCTGGTATGGTTCCATGAATGGCACCATAGATAATCGCTACCAGCATCATACCAGCCCATAAATAGTTCATTAAAAACTCCTGTAAGATCTCTTTATTACTATATCTTACGAGAGATTTAGTATTCTATTCCAGGATTCATAAAGATTCGCCTTAGTTGTATGGGATGCCATTATGATAAGTTGATACCCATACACTCCTTGTTGATACCGGGAAAAATCGACAAACGATATAATAAAGGAAGGAACACCCATGATTAAATAAAATGGAGGGAAATTATATGGGATTTAAACTGACTACAATTGAAGAATTTGAAGATGCCACAGAACGGCTTCTGGAGACCGGAAAGCGGGCAGGCGTCGACTCCTGGCAGATGCGTGTGAAAAATCAGACACCTCACTGTAAGTTTGGTGAACAGGGGATCTGCTGCCGGATCTGTTCCATGGGACCATACCGGATTACACCCAAAGCACCCAGAGGAATCTGCGGATGTGATGCACATGGCATTGTTGGCCGTAATTTTCTACGCTTTACAGCAGGCGGAGCTGCGACTCATTCGGATCATGGCAGGGAGATCTGTCACACACTGCACTGTGCATCCAGAGACGGAAGTTATCATGTTAAAGATGCAGAGAAACTGATCCGCATTGCAAAAGAATAGGGAGTAGAGACCGATGGAAAGGATATCTACGATCTGGCCCATGAGATGTCAGAGCTTGCTCTTATGGAATATGGAAAACCTTTCGGAATCTCCCGCTGGCTCTCTCGTGCGCCAGAACACACCAGAAAACTCTGGAAAGAAGCACAGATTGAACCTCGTGCCATTGACCGGGAAGTATCCTGTTCCATGCATATGACCTCTGTCATCCATGCAGTATCTATTGCACTTCGTGCAACACTGATTTTTGGTAACGTAACACCTGGTGATGCAGCAAACCTGATGAAATATACATTTGAGCGTGTACCGGCATTTGTTAATGCATTCAAACCGCTGGATGATGTGATCGTAGCTTGTGGTGCAGGCGCTATCGCACTTGGATTCCCGGTAGTTACCAATGAGACCGAGAATATCTTCCATGTACCAAAGAGCCTGATCGTTCAGGAAGACGTCGATAAATTCCATGCAACCTCTCTGGAAGCTCGTGATATCAAGATCAAGAATATCTGACCAAAAAAGGGATCTGGCACCGAATCCGAAGCCTTTGATGTACGAAAACGGGCCTGTCTTAGGGAAATCGCAGATATATTTTCCTAAGACAAGTTTTGTTTTTATCTGTGACAGCGAGTTTACTTGTGAAGCCTGCAATCTATTATTGCACAACCTTTATACTGTCTGATAAAATCTTAGAAAGAGAACATACAATGCTAACAGAGCAGGTGATCAAGATGAATACAAAAGATCTTTGATGGTTTCAGGAGATCTGCCGCTGCAAAAGTATTACAAAAGCAGCTCCCAATCTGTATATCTCTCCTCAGGGACTCAGTATGGCAAATATCTCTATGAAAAATCAGAAGTTCTCCTCAAGGAACTCCAACTACTCACTACTGAACTGGAACATATGAAACAGATGGAGAATGGATTTTTGCGGCTTTGCAGTGCTTATGGAATCCTGCGAATTTTATCGCCCGATTTTATCCTGCAATTTGAAAAAAACATCCCAGCATAGGCATTGACTATATGGAATATCCCGATTGTCATGTGGATGATGAGATGGAATGCGGAAATTTTGACGTCGGATTTCATGTGGAAGGCACTGATTTGGAAGGTTTTCAATCAATTCCTATGTTTTCTTCCTCTATCAGCCTGCTGGTCTATGAAGGTCATCCATTGACTGAAAAAGACATCCGGCCCAACATCATATTCAACACCAGCGGCTTCAGCCTCTGTCATAAACTCTGCAGACAGAAAAAGGCGTTGTCTATTGTTGTGGATCGGATCAGTCAAGATATGGAAAGCATGCATCTGAAAAAAAATACCTTTTGAACAGCCACTGGAATGGAAGGTTTCCATGATCTATAAAAAAGAATTTGAACAGAACCGCTTAATCCGTATTTTCAGGGACTATACGCTGGATTATCTGAAAAATATCTAGCTTTATATTCTAATATCTATGTAATATTACAGATTCGCAAAGACATCCATCTGCCTCTTTAACTCCCCTACAATCTCCTGGTTGGTGTCCATTCGCGCAGTTATCCCATCCATATCTTCTGCCAGCATATGAGTATGATTGGCGGTTCCGGTAATATCGGGAAGAGCAATATCAATTGCCTCCGAGATACTGGCGATAGAACTTGCGATCTCATCCATGGAGTGCTGTAGTCTCAAAGTCTGCTCCTGGAAAGCTTCCATGGCGTGCTCCACATAAACTGCATCCTCACGATACTGAATCCCGGACCGCACAGACATCTCAAATTGGGTGAGGACATATTGATTCAGATAGTCCACCAGTCCCTACGCACTTGTTGAGAGATATTCTACAGCGCTTGTCACAACGCCGCTGACTTCCTGGATATGGACGGCAGTCTTTGCACAGGAATCGGCAAGTTTACGGACTTCCTGCGCCACCACTGCAAATCCTTTGCCGGAGGCTCCGGCTCTGGTCGCTTCGATAGAAGCATTAATGGCAATCAGATTTGTCGAAGCAGAGATGGAGAGAATATCATCGATCAGACTTTGGATCTGACTAATGTTCTGGCTCTTTTCTATCGCTTCATTGAGGACAGATACGATCTCTTCGGTCTTTTTATGGATATCTTCTCCATTGGTTCTGGCAGTCTGTTCGATCTCTTCTGCCCGTCCGCGCATCTGAATGGAATATTTAGTGATGACCGTACATTCCTCTGCCATCTCTTTGGCATCACTTTGTGTACCAGAAGCGCTGCTTTTAATGGCCGCCGCATTGCTGGCTATCTCTTCAAAAGCGGCGGAGAGTTCATCGGTAAGAGCAGAGAGCTTTTTCACACTCTCATGGGAAGTCTTGGTTCTGCCGCGGACTTCGCCCACCACATCACGGATCTGATCAGAGCTGTCCTGAAGCGTGCCCATAGTCTCACGTACAGGAGCAATGACATACATTCGTATCATACGAAATGCTGCCAGTATCAGGAAAATACCGGCACCCAGTGCGGCTACACTGATCAGCAGCGAGATCAGATAGACAACAAACAGATGATTTTTTGCCGACTCTGCCTGTGTACTGACCGATTGATAGAGCATATTGATCTTTTCTTCCACAGCATTGCTGTGATCTGCCACCTCTCCATTGGCTATGGCATATGCTTCTTGTGTCTTACTGTCTGCGCTGGCACAGACAAGGGATACCAATGAGTGTTTAAAAGAATCATACGCACCTAACAGGGAAGCATACGTCTCCTGATCCTCTTTGGCAAGAAATATTTCATAGTCCGTCAGCTTCTGATCAAGCTCGGCCTCTTCTGCCTTAATCTCATCTACCAGCTGTATCATCGTGGCATGATCTGCCGCTATAATATGCGACAGCGCCAGACGATGAATATTCATCATGGCATGACGGATCTGTTCCAGCTCTGCCTCGCTGACCATATAGTCGTCAACGATGACACCGGCATTAGCATTTACATTATTAATACTAAAGACAGCCAGAATGTTTGATAATAATGTAACAAGCCCCAGTAAAAGAATTGGAAGAATCAAACGCTGCTGCAGTGTCAATTTGCCTTTCATATCATCTCCTCCTTTTCTATCGGGCTGTTACATCTTCTACCATCCGGTCAAGCTGATCCTGAAGAGGTGCAGAAGAAGGATTTCCCTTGGCCATATTGTCTGCAAACACCGCCACCGGATCCCAGAATTTTCCGCCAATACGCTGAATCTGAGAGTATTCTGACTGGGCGAGAAGCGCTGCGATTGCTTCGGATTCCTGCACTTCTTTGGAATTGGCTGCGCGGATATTCGAGGGACCCTGGCCGCGCTCTTCAAAGCGAAGTCTCTGATTCTCCTCACTGGTAATCCACTGGGCAAGCAGTTCTGCCCAATCAGGATGGGCAGAATAGGCATTGACGCCGATCAGCTTACAGCCAGAAAAAGAAGCCATCTGTATGGGCTGGCCCTGGCAGAGATAAGTGGGAAGCTTTGCTGCCCCAACCTGTTCTCCCCAGGCTTCTTCTATCGCAGCCCCGTTCCAGACACCGCTGACGCCGGCAATGACGGAGCCATCCTGCACTCCGGCTAAAAATTCCGTATCGGTACGATTGGCAAATCCCGGACTTTTCGCAATATCCAGCATTGCCTGTGCCACATGCACGCCGCGTATAGGACCATCGGTACTGTTCCAGGTACAATAATTCGTAAGCCCGTCCGGATTGATGCCGACCTCCAGGCCGGTATTTCCAAAAAATGCATAGACATACCAGGCAGATGACCAGTCCATTGTCACCAATTTTCCATGCTCCGCTGCGATTTCCACCATCTGATTCAGGCTCTTAATATCTTCTTCGGAGAAATACTCTTTGTTATAGTACAGAAAGTATCCATTGTCCGCTGTCAACGGATAGGCATAGATCTGATCTCCCACAGAAGCGGCTTCTACAGATGCATCAAGATTATCTGTCCGAACCTGATCCGCCTGTTCAATGGGTTCCAAAGCACCTGCTGCAGCCAGTGCAGCCACCTGATCATCTGCAAAAGCAAATACATCAGCCCCTTCTTCGAGGTTCCCCAAAAGCGCATCTTTACAACTGGATTCGCTCTGCGCCTGATAAGTAATCTGAAAATGAGCCTGATCGGCATAATGAGCCTGAAAGGAAGTAAACATCTTCTGAAGCAGCGCCTCATCCTCCTCCCCGCCCCAGACAGTCAATGCAATTGTCTGATCCGTATCCTCTTCTCTCACTGTCTGTGTCTCCTGTTTTGCACAGGAACTTAACATACAAAGACCAAAAACTGCTACAAAGAGCCAGCAGCATCTTCGTTTCATAACTTAACACCCCTTTCTTTCCTTCTTTGAAAGCTTCCCCCTCCACACCACATACAACATGGAAAAAAAGCTTGCACATCCTCCTACTACATTGGATATTGGCTCAGCCAAAAAGACACCATGCAATCCAATCGCCGCTATCTTAGGAAGTAAGATTGTTAAAGGAACCACAATCACAATCTTACGAAACAGAGAAAACGTAATAGCATATTTTGCCTCTCCAAGCGCCTGAAACGTTGACTGCCCGGAAAACTGAAGCGCCATAAAACAAAAGCCAAAAAAATAGATATGCATAGCCGGAACACCTGCTTTTAGAAGTGCCGGCTCATCATTAAACAGCCGAATAAAATATTTCGGAAATGCCAGTGTGATCGCCCAGGCAGCCACCGTATAAGCGATGCTTACCATAGTCATAAAACGGATTCCCTGCTTGACTCTGTCATATTTTTTGGCACCATAATTAAAGCTGATCACAGGCTGCGCTCCATTGGTCGTCCCAATGACCACCATCGTCAGCACTTCCCGGATCGAATTTAACACCGTCATCACACCTACATACAAATCGCCGCCGTAAAATTGTAGTTGCCGGTTGCAGACGATCTGTACGATGCTGTTAGTAAAATTCATAATAAAGGAAGAAATCCCAAGTACCATAATCTGTCTCACGATACGCCACTCTGGAATACCAAGACAAAGTCTCAGGCGAAGAATCGGTTGTTTGCCCGTTAAAAATAACAACACCCATAATGCCGAGCAAAACTGTGCCAGTACAGTTGCAAGCGCAGCTCCTCTTACTCCCATATGTAAGACAAAGATCAAAAGAGGATCTAACAGTATATTCATCACTGCCCCAAGCGCCACTGTGACCATCCCGATCTTTCCAAATCCCTGTGCATTGATATAGGGATTCATGCCCAGTCCAATCATCACAAACAGGCAGCCAATCAGATAGATATTCAGATAGGCACTGGCAAATGGATAAGTGGCATCGCTTGCTCCAAGTCCATACAGAAGCGGCCGCTTAACAAGATATCCAAGAGCAGTCAGGACGACGCCCGTAAACACCAGCATCCAATAGGAATTTTGCATAATCTGCTGTGCTTCTTTTTCTTCTCCTTGTCCCCTCGCAATCGAACAAAGCGGCGCCCCGCCCATCCCAAAAAGTCCGGCAAATGCCACGATCATACTGACAATCGGAAAGGTCAATCCCACTCCGGTAAGCGCCAGAGAATCTGCGCCTTTGATATGCCCGATATAGATACGGTCCACTAAGTTGTAGAGAAGATTCAAGATCTGTGCAACGGTCATGGGAACGGCCATACGGATGATATTTCTGGCAATGCTCCCTTCGGAAAAATTATTTTTCTGTTCCACGTGTTATGGCACCTTCTTTAATTCATGACTATAGGTTTGCTGGTGAAACCTGCGATCTATTGTTTAATATCCATAGATCTCATAGATCTCATCTGTATAGATCCCAGGCTTTTGATAGATAATCAGTGGCTTTTCTACCGTAACTCTTGGCCTTCCGCCTTTTAAGGCTTCGATCAGCACCATGGTCGGCTCCTGCTGCACCGTCGGATACACCAGGCGCATCTTCTTAGGTTCCAATCCATATCTGCACAGACAGGTAATGATCTCTGCCATCCGAAAAGGCCGGTGGATCAGATAAAAACGCCCACCCGGCATCAAAAGCTTAGAAGTCTGTGACACCACATCTTCCAATGTACATAAGATCTCATGTCTTGCAATCGCTTTTGCTTCCATGGGATTTTTTAATCCATGCTCTGCGATCATATAAGGCGGATTACAAGTGACCACATGAAAAGAGTCATAACCGAAGATCTGGTCCGCCGCTTTGATATCACCTGTTACGATACGTACACTGTCTTCCAGATGATTGAGCATTACGCTTCTTGTTGCCATATCTGCACTTTCCGGCTGTATCTCAAGTCCTGTAAAAGATTCCCCTTTCGTCCGGCCACGCAGAAGAATCGGGATAATCCCCGTTCCAGTCCCCAGATCCAGCACTTTTTCTCTAGGCTTTACTCTGGTATATCCGGCTAACAGTACGGCATCCATTCCAAAACAAAAGCGGTTAGAATCCTGGATAACCTGGTATCCATTCTTTTGTAAATCATCCAGGCGTTCTCCTTCTTTGAGTCTGATCTCCATCTTTTCTACTCCATAAGGAGTGCCTGATAGATCTCTCTTTTTGACACGCCTCTGTCCTTTGCCACTTGTTTCATCGCTTCTTTTCTGTTCACCCCCTGCGCCTCATAGAGTCTCATATGAGCCTCTATGGACATCTCTTCATATACTTTTTGCTGTTCTTTTTCGATACTGCTTCTTGAGCGTCCTTCCAGCACCAGCACATATTCACCCCTTGGTTCTTGTTGTTCATAATATGCCAGAGCCTCTGTAAGCGTCATAGACAGCATAGTCTCATGCTTCTTCGTAAGTTCCCGGCACAGAGCCACTTTTCTGTCTCCTAGCGCCTCACATAGTTCCTGAAGGGTCTTTTTCAGGCGGTGAGGAGCTTCATAGAGTACAATCGTTCTGGTCTCCTCTCTCAGATACTGAAGAATCTGCCTGCGTTCTTTTTTATCTGTTGGCAGAAAAGCCTCAAAGCAGAATCTTCTGGTTGGCAGGCCGGAGATAATCAGTGCATTGATCAAAGCACAGGCTCCCGGAAGGGAAGTCACTGGAATATTGGCATCAAGACACATATGCACCAGCTCTTCGCCAGGATCTGAGATGCCAGGCGTCCCGGCATCGGTGATCAGTGCCACGCTCTGTCCGCTAAGAAGCCGCCCTATGAGCGAACGGCCTTTTTCGATCTTATTATATTCATGATAACTGGTCATGGGTGTATGGATATCAAAATGTTTAAGGATCTTGATACTGTTTCTGGTATCCTCTGCAGCGATGACATCCACTTCCTGAAGAATCCGAACAGCCCGAAAGGTCATATCCTCCAGATTGCCAATGGGCGTCGCACACAGATATAAAGTTCCTGTATTAGTTGCCATTTAACTTTGACTTTCCTTCCTTCTGTTCCAGTGCCTCTAATTCTTTAAGTTCTTTATCCTCTACTTGATTCTTATTATTTTTTTCTTTTTTGCGTCTGGGGCGAAACTTCAGCTCGTCCACTTTGTATTCCCGTATCTCTTTTTCTTCATGTTCCAAAGTCACGATCACCTTGACCAGTTGCCGCAGCACATTGACAGAACTGACCTCACCTTTCATACCGTCCTTGGTGGTGACATATTCTCCCACACTGGGAAGACGGCTGTTTAATTCCTCATAGATCTCCTCCTCATGCTTCAGACAGCACATCAGTCTTCCACAGACACCGGAGATCTTAGTGGGATTCAGGGACAAATTCTGTTCCTTAGCCATCTTAATCGACACAGGCAGAAATTCCGACTGATGGGTATGACAGCACAGCGGGCGTCCGCAGATCCCGATACCTCCTAAGATCTTTGTCTCATCCCTGACTCCGATCTGGCGAAGCTCTATACGTGTACGAAATACACTTGCCAAATCTTTCACAAGCTCCCGAAAATCAATCCTGCCATCGGCGGTAAAATAAAATAAGACTTTGTTGTTGTCAAAGGTATATTCCGCATCGATCAGTTTCATCTCCAGCTTATGTTTGCGGATCTTCTCCTGACAGATCTTATAGGCCTCTTTTTCTTTCTCGCGGTTAGCCATGGACTGTTCATCATCTTTGTCGGTTGCAAGGCGAATCACAGGTTTTAGAGGCTGCACGACTTTCTCATCCTCCACCTCCCGGTTGCCAATCACCACATGGCCGTATTCCACCCCTCTGGCGGTCTCCACGATCACATGGTCTCCGCTTGCGATCTCCAATTCGCCAGGTGAAAAATAATAGATCTTTCCTGCGTGACGAAAACGCACACCGATCACTTTTGTCATATCTTAATTCTCCTTCATGGTCAGCAGAAGAAGTTCCAGCGCCATATCAAAATTCACATTGGCATTCAGCCGAAGCTTTGTCTTCTCCAACGATTTTATAATACACTCCAGCCCCTCATAGGAACTGTGTCTTGCTTTTTCCCGAATACTGATCAACTCCTGAGAGAAGATCAGACTGTCTGCGTCGCGGGTCGCTTTAAACAACAGGACATCCCGATACCACACAATCAAAAGATCCAGATAGTCATTGATCTCTAACTTATAGTCATTGATCCTCTTCAGATCTTCAATCAAATCTGTCACTTCCATCTCGGAGATATATTTTACCAGATGCAGCGCATGTTCCAGCATCTCTTTAAAACTCTCTGACAGCGCAAGACGTTTGGCTTTCCCCACGTTTCCCTGTGCAAATGCGGTACAGATATCCGCATAGTATTCTGGTATCTCCAGATCTTCCATCAGATATTTTTTGATCTGTTCCGAAGAGACAGGTTTTAGGTTCAGCACCACACACCGGGACTGAATCGTAGGCAGAAGCATCCCTACATTGGAAGTCAACAAGAGGATCACTGCATAGACCGGCGGCTCCTCGATAGTCTTTAACAGGGCATTCTGTGCCTGAACCGTAAGCTTCTCTGCCTCGTCCACAATATAGATCTTGTAAGGGCTGCTGTAAGGCTTGATCAGAATATCCCCATTTAGCTGTTCCCTGATATCCTCCACACGGATCGTATTGGGTTTTTCATGTGTAATCCGGATAATATCCGGCTGGTTTTGATTGACTGCCTGCTTACAGGACTGACATTCCATACAGGGTTCTGTCCCTCCTGCTCTGCACTGTAATGTCTGGGCAAAAATTCCGGCCAGAAGCTTCTTGCCTGAACCTTTTTCACCATTGAAAATATAAGCGTGTGACACCTTATTCAGTTGTATTGCATGTTGCAAATGCATGATTGTCTGTTCGTGTCCAAGAACATCAGCAAATCCGGCCATACATCCACCTCCCGTATCCTAATTATACCGCATTTCTTTTTGAATGAAAAGTTTTATCTCATGCAGACAGATTCCAAAATCTTCATTCCGAAAACGTGTTGTAATCTGTTCATCTATCAGTTGTTTTTCTGAAAAATCTTCTTCGTCTGCCAGGAATCTGCGACACAATTCCGCATACATGGGACATTTTTGCCTCTGTTCCCGCAGCACAGCTCTCATAAGCCTCTGCCCATCCTCCACTTCAATATAGACAGGAACCATCCGCTCTCTGCCAAAATACTGACACATGGCACGCCAGGACTCCAAAGTCCCGATCACCGCATAGGAATCTCTATGTAGATCCTCTTCTCTTTCCCATACGGTAAAATATTTCCACACCCCTTGCATGGTATCATATGCCCTAAGCTCCACGACTTTGCCTGCTCTTAGATATGCTTCCAAGTGCTCCTCTGTCACAAAGTGATACTCCACACCCTCTCTCTCCCCTTCCCGGATGGGTCTGGTTGTATAGGGGACGATTCTCTTAAGTCCCAGCGTCTCATCCGCTAACAGCTCTTTATATATGGAGTCCTTTCCAGAAGAACTTTTTCCCATCAGACAAAATATCTTTCCCATGCTCTCTCCCTTTTTAGTACCTTTAGAGAATTCTCACAGATTCCCTGAAGCTCTAATCCATCCCGCTGATACTGACCAATCCGTGCGATCATCTCTCCACTGATCTCTTCTCCTGGAGCCAGCAGAGGGATACCCGGCGGATAGAGCATCACAAAATCTCCGCTGATCCGTCCGTTCGCCTCTGTCAAAAGGCATCGCTCTCTATCCTTTTTTTCTGCTTCCAAAAAGGTGAAGACACTTTTGGCCGGCAATACGGCATCCATCCTGTACAGCGATGAATCGCTGCCAGTCTGCATCCTGACAAGCTTTTGGTCGATTTTTAAAAGCGCCGTCAACAGCCTATGTAGATCTTCTTCCTGATCCGCTACTGTGGTCATCGCACACACATAAGAGCTGCATGCCATCTCCACTTCGATCTGATACTCTCTGCGCAGTATCTGTGCTAGCTGCTGCCCGCTGACTGACAGTCCCTGTACGGAGATCAGCACCTTTGTAATGTCCATCCCCGGCACTTCGATCAGCTTTAGCTTTTGACATTCATGAAGGCCTTCTCTAAGCCCTCTAAGACGCTCACAGAAGCTCTCAAAGGCATCTCTGTGCCCCGCTGCCCATTCCATGCACTGATCCATGGAAGCCATCAATACATAAGAAGGGCTGCTGGTCTGACAGATCCTTAGATAATCCCTTACCCGTTCCCGGTCGATCAGATTTCCGTTCAGATGCAAAAGCGCAGTCTGTGTCAGAGCCGGCAGCGTCTTGTGAAGACTGTGGATCACAAGATCTGCACCTGCTATGGTGGCATCTTCCGGAAAACAGTCCGAAAATGGAAAATGTGCTCCATGGGCAGCATCTACCAATAAAGGCACCCCATACGCATGGGCAATCTCTGCGATCTTTCTCACATCTGATACCACTCCGTCATAGGTGGGGGAAGTGATCAGCACTGCCTCAATATCTGGTTCCTGTTTCAGTATATTATCCACATCTGCCGACAAAATCTCGCCATTTATCCCCCATTTTCCTGTGGATTGTGGATAAAGATACTTGACGTTAAGCCCTCGAAGGAGCGCTCCATGATAGACAGACTTATGACAATTTCTGGCCATCAGAAGTGTTCCCCCAAAAGTTGTACATCCACTGACTGCGGCGAGTATCCCGCCTGTACTTCCATTGACCAGATAATGTGTCTCTTCTGCATGATAGATGTCCGCTGCTCTTTGCTGTGCTCTCTTTAGCAATCCCTTGGCATGATGCAGATCGTCAAATCCGTCAATCTCTGTAAGATCTATAAAAAACGGATTCCCCATCTCACCCATACGACGCTTATGGCCCGGCATATGCATGGGCAGATGATCAGAATCCGCATACTTTTTTAAGCTTTCTAATAATTCACTCATCTTTATATCGAAAATACAAAAATACCAACTATTGTCACTACAATGGAAAGAATTGCCCGCTTGGACGGCCGTTCCTTTAAAAACCATACCGCAAGTATCGTCACCCAGATAATTCCAGTGGATTCAATCATCGGTGTCACCTTTAGTTCCACGCCCCGATAGGCAAAGACATTGATCACTGTCGTTCCAAACAAAAGCGCATATCCTAAGATCACTCTCCAGTTTAAAAATTTATAGATAAAATGTTTGTGTTCTGTCTGTGCAGACTGTTTCAGCAAGATCTGAGAGAGCGATGCGATAAAGACCGCTAAAAATGCCAGCACATAACTAATGTTCATCCATTCCATGCAAACTAATCCCCGCGATAATAATGATACTGCCGATGATATTTTGAATCGTCACATGTTCTTTAAATAAGATCACGGACCAGATCAGGATCAAAATATACAGGATTCCTTTTCGAAGATACGCTGTAGTCAGCGGAATTAATTCTAAAAGCAGTTGCCACATGATGGCAAATACACCAAGACATCCCACAGCCAGCACATAGTAAAAGATAAATTCTTTGGATAGTGTCTCATATTTCCCTGCATATTTGATAAATACCGAACTTAGACTCTGGATGATCAAAGACAGGGATAAGAGCAATAAGATCTTAGGTCTGTTTGTTTTCTTTTCATCCATTGTCTACTGAAGCCCCTTTTGGTCTGGTATATTGTAAGTCTCTTTGATCACATACTGCGGCTCTTTATTCATACCCAAAAACATCCTTCCCAGATACTCTCCGATCATACCCAAAAACATAAAATTCAGGCCGAAGAAAAAAGAGATCGCGCACATCAGAGAAGGCCAGCCCATCGAGAGATTGGGATCGATGCATTTGCGAATCAACACAATTACAGACATGATAATCCCCACACCGGCAAAGAAGAACCCGGCAATCGACGCCATCCTGAGCGGAATGACAGAAAAACCAATGATACTGGACCAAAGCCTGATAAGCTGCCCCAACGTATAGCCCGACTCTCCGGCTTCTCTCTCAAAATGCTGTACAGGCACACTGGCAATATTTTGCGTACACCGCATAAAAAGTCCCAACAGATACGTATAAGAGCCTTCATACTGGATGGCATAGTCTCTTACGAACTTGCGAACCACAAAAAAACTGGAAGTTCTTACATCTTTTGGTTTTTGAATCATCATATTGACTGTCAGATCATTAAAGCGGCTTCCCAGATTGCGAAACCAATTGTGCTTTTTTTCCGGGTAGTATCCATATACGAGATCATATCCCTCTTCTAAGGCGCTGAGAAGCTTTCCAAGCTGCGAAGGATGGGTCTGTCCATCATCATCCATACCGATGATCACATCCCCCTCTGTATGGCGCAGAGCCGCCATCAGCGCATTGTGCTGTCCTGAATTTTTTGCAAGTCCAATCACCTTTACATCTGCATGTTTTTTGGCCATCTCTCTTAATTTTGCGATGGTCTTTCCGCCGTCCGGAGAACAGTCATTGACCAGAACAAACTCCACTTCTTCTTTCCCTAAACGCACCATCTCTTCTCTGGTCATATCGACCACATGTTCGATAGTCTCAGAAGATTTATAACAAGGAATAATCACTGAATACCGCATCTGCTTCCTCTTTTCTAATCTACGATAATATAATAGCCAATCCTGGTGGAGCTGTCAGAGACTTTTCCTGCGTGCGACAGATCCAGCTCGCTGATCCGATAGATTTTTTCCGGATGTTCTTTTTCAAATGCACGCATCTTTTCTACGTCTTCCATAGTAAACAAAAATTTAATCTCGACAGATCTGGGCGTATGCTTTGGTACGATTCTGGGTTCTTTGCCGCAGGCTACATCAATTACCATCTCCATAAAATCATAACCTGTGGACAAAGGCACCAGATCCGAACCGATACAGTCTCCGCCCATCCTCGAACCAATCTCTATAATCCTTACTTTTCCCTCTGGTGTGATCTTAAACTCTCCGTGAGAAGCGCCGTCTGTGATCTTAAGCGCATCTAGTGCTTTTCCCATCACATAATGAACTTCACACAGCATCTTTTTTGACAGATCACAAGGCTGCTTGTGTCCTGTCTCGATAAAATGAGGTGCTCCTGTAGTAAATTTTTTTGTGACAGCCAAACAAGTATGTCTTCCATGATAGGAGATAGCTTCATAGCTGTATTCTTCTCCCTCAATATATTCTTCCACGATTGCCTGTTTTTCAAAAGACTGATGAACCGCTTCTTTGATTGCAGCATCTAGTTCATTAAAATCCAACACTTTTGTAATGGCACGACTGCCGGAACGGTCGGTCGGTTTTACAATCAACGGAAGACCCAGGGAAAACAGATAAGCCTCACCTCTGTCAACTTTATAAAATTTGGGTGTGGCAATGCCAGCTTTGATAAAAGCTTCGCGCATATCATATTTGTTGGTGGATATCCGGATACATTCCGGACTGTTGCCTGGAAGTCCAAGCCCTCTGGCCACTTTGCTCACAGTAATATTCGCCAGATCTGAGGCAATCGTCGCAACTGCATCTGGCTGAATCTCTCTGCATATTTTCAGAATCTGATCCACTTCCGTAATGCTGACAGGATAAAAATAATCGGCTGTACGTTCTCCTATAGAACCATCTTTCCACGCAAATACATGCGTCTCAAATCCCATCTCCTTTGCTTTTAAAATCAATTGATTCTGGAAATCGTTTGCCCCAATAATGACGATTTTTTTCATAATCACAATTCCTTCCTAAAGAAAGCTCCTCTTATGTCTTTCTAATGATAAAATTCTATCACTTTTTCTGCAATAAAGCGCACCTGATTTTCAGTAAGCTTATAGAACATGGGAAGCCTTAAGAGCCGCTCGCTCTCTTTGGTGGTATATACATCCTCTCCATGGAACCTGCCGAACTGCTGCCCGGCCGGAGCACTGTGCAGAGGAATGTAGTGGAATACAGCCTGGATCTCATTCTCTTTTAGAAAATGGATCAGTGTCGTGCGTTCCTTGAGATCTTTCGCTTTTATATAGAACATATGTGCGTTATGTGTGCAGTGCTTTGGAATCGTGGGAAGTTCAATCTTTCCTTTGTCCGCTAAAGGTTTTAGCAGTTCTTCATACAAGTTCCAGCTTCTCATCCGGTCTGCAAAGATCTCATCTGCCAGATCTAACTGCGCCATCAGATAAGCGGCATTCATATCTCCCGGCAGATAGGAAGACCCCACATCCACCCAAGTATATTTATCAATCTGTCCCCGGAAGAATTTAGCCCGGTTGGTTCCTTTTTCCCTGATGATCTCCGCCCGTTCCACATTTTCTTTGTCCCGGATCAAAAGGGCGCCGCCTTCTCCCATACTGTAATTTTTTGTCTCATGAAAAGAAAAGCAGCCAAAGTCACCAAAAGTTCCCAGTGCTTTTCCTTTATAAGTGCTCAAGATGCCCTGTGCTGCATCTTCGATCACTGCAAGGTTATATTTTTTTGCCAGGTCCATAATCAGATCCATCTCACAAGATACCCCTGCATAGTGCACAGGAACAATCGCTTTGGTCCTTTCTGTGATGGCAGCCTCGATCTTTGTTTCATCCAGATTCATAGTATCCGGACGGATATCCACAAATACCGGGACAGCGCCTCTTAAGACAAAAGCATCCGCCGTAGAGACAAAGGTATAAGAAGGCATGATCACTTCGTCTCCTTTATGGATATCAGAGAGAAGTGCTGCTAATTCTGTGGCATGGGTACAGGATGTGGTCAAAAGCGCCTTGGTTGTCCCTGTCCTCTTCTCTAACCATTCACTGCACCGATGGGTAAATGGTCCGTCTCCGCAGATCTTATGATTTTTTGCGATTGCTTCTTCAATATATGTGATCTCTGTCCCTGTATAGGGAGGTACATTAAAATCAATCATCTCTTATCCTCTTTTCTAACGATGCATCAATACAATGCCCCGTCTCATATTTACAGGCTCATAGCCCATATTGATAAAATGATATGCAAAATCTGTTTCCAGGATACTATCTTCATATTCATAACAATAGATCACCGTGGGAAGTTTCTGTGGTCTGGCCTCATAATATACCTGAATCAGCGGATCATTCTCTAAAGTCTCCCAGGTAGAATAAGCTGCACATTCTGCCTTGGTATTCAGATACATCCATGGAGCTATCCCCACCACAAACAATTTATCTTCAGAAGAAAGTGAAAGCTCTTTCATATCCTGAAGCACTTCCTGATAAAGTGTTTCATTTTCCTTAGAAGTACGGATGCCTTTTAAGGGTCCCTCTGTCAACTCACAGGTAAGTTCACCCAAATGCTCATCTCCCCATACATAACAGATCCTCTGATAGATACAGGCCGTGAATTGTATGACAAATAATACACAGACCAACGTGCGCAGCCAAGAGAGATCCTGCTCTCTTACAAGCTCCCAGATCAGCAGAATCGATGCAGCCGATGCCAGCATATAAGAAGCCGATACCGTCAGGATACCTGTATTGGTCGCAAAATGCGCCAGAAGCGTAAATAAGACGCCTGGAAGATACCAACCGAAGAATAACCGACAGTCCTTTTCTTCTGCTGCTAAAAAGGCTGACAGCCCCACAAATGACAGAGGGATCAGCATATAGTTAATCCCTACCATCTCCCAGAAAAACCCATAATAGATGATATAGAAAGCTGCTGCTAATGATTCTGTCAACAGATAGAGAGAAGGAGCGATTCTTTTTTTCCTGTCTGCCAGACAGAGAATCAATAAGATTCCTGTCAGATAGACCTGCCATCGATAAAACCGAAGAATCCGGATAAAATATTTGAGAAATTTGTCTCCAAATGACTTCTGTCTCTCAGAGTCCATCACAATATAACTTAGATTTTCCAGGATCTCTGACAGACTGCCTCTGGAAAATACAAAGATCAGAAACAGCACAAAGATCAAAAATGCACCCACACCCATCCAAAAAAAAGTCTGAATCGAAAGTGCCGAGTCCACATCTTTTCCTTTTCTCCAACGGGAAAGAGAAGCCACAAGACAGATCAGGCTATAAGCTATAAATAAAAAAATCGCATATGGATTAGCCAGAACCATCCCTGCGGTAAATACACCACATAAAAGACTGTCTATCATACTGATGTTCTCTTTTCCTGCAAAAGTCACAAGAATCAACAGAAGAAATCCAAAGGCCAATGTATTGTAAGACAATCCATTAATATTATAAGGAGTTGTCACAAAATAAAACAAGGCTGGTACCATGCGAAACCATCCAAAACGTCCAAGTCTTAGATAACAATAGACTGCCACTGCCGCCTGAAAGAACAGATAGCTCATTCGGGCGATCAGGACGATCCCCTCATTGGAAGGATGAAGAAGCCAGATCAGGCTGTACAGAGGATACGTAACAAATGCAAACATCTGTCCGTTATTCCACTCATCCACAAGCATCGCATCTCCCTGAAAGAAACGATACACAGTACTGATATAGAAGATCTCGTCATTTTTATTAAAACCATAGAACTGCCGCCATGCAAATACAGAGAAAAGCAGGAGTAATACTCCTGCAAACCCCGCAAATGTTAGGATTTTTCTTCGTCTCATCGCTTACCCTTCTGCCTGTCTATTATAACAGATACTTCTATTTTGTAAATCTATTCTTCTAAATTCCCATTTAAAATTGCTCTAATACATTCTGAATGACTTTCACACACCCATCCACACCCAATAATCCACTGTTCAGACACAGGTCATAATTAGAAGCCATGCCCCATTCCTGATCTGTATAATATTTATAATGATTATACCTTGCCTTGTCTTTTTTCTTCATCACAAACGGCGCATCTTTTTCTGACACTCCATAATATTTCACCGCACGCTTTAATTTACTCTCCTCATCTGCATGAATAAAGACATTCAGACAATCTTCTCTGTCCTTTAAGATATAATCCGCACATCTTCCCACGATCACGCAAGATTCTTTTTCTGCAATATCTTTAATGATCCGGTTCTGAATAAAATAGATCTCATCCTGTAAAGACACACCACCGCCTGTAAATACATTGTTGGCATAGGTCAGACTGCTGGCAATATTAAATAAAAGACTTCCTGTGATCCGCTCTCCCTTTTCTTCCACAAAGTCCAGTGCAAATCCACTTTCTTTAGCCACCATGTCCATCAATTTATCATCATAACATGTAATCCCAAGCTCTTTTGCAAGTCTCTCTCCGATATATCTACCGCCACTTCCATTTTGTCTGCTGATTGTGATAATTCTTTTTTTCACAGATACCTACCTCCTCACAATTCCTGATATATATATTTTACCCTATTTTTTTAGATTTGTCACCTTTATACCATACAAAAAAAGACTCCGCAGAAACGGAATCTTTAAAAAGGATACCTGAGGCATCGGGGATTCGAACCCCGGACAACTTGATTAAAAGTCAAGTGCTCTACCGACTGAGCTAATACCCCGTCT
>CAJUGG010000023.1 GCA_910585995.1 uncultured Lachnospiraceae bacterium | reverse complement strand
GCAAAGCTATCTGATATAATGCATATGCAAATAAAGGATATAACAAAAAGCGACAATAAAATTCAATTATATTCCAAAGATAAGCTACAGCTTGACCATATAACATATCAAAGATTTTATCCATTACAATCTCCTCCATTATCATTTGAAATTATTATTTTTTTCTAAAAGTATTATAAAATAAAAAACAAAAATTGTCTATATATCTAAGGTCGCGTTAAAAAATAGTTTTTGAAGATCTTGGTATAAAAGCCCATTTTTCTGTCATACTAACAATAATTTAGTATGGCAGAAAGGCGGGTTTTTTTATGGCAGAGAATCAGGATTCGTTGGAGAAATATGGACAGCCGGAGGAATTAATAGATAGAGAAAAATCACATATTCAGTTGCTTACAATCATTGGAGAAGTGGAGGGGCATGAGTGTCTAGCGGCAAATAGTAAGACGACAAAATATGAACATGTGATTCCTATGTTGGCAGCGGTAGAAGAAAATGATGAGATTCATGGATTAATGGTAATGATTAATACAGTGGGAGGAGATGTGGAAAGTGGACTGGCGATTGCAGAGATGATTGCATCGATCAGTAAGCCGTCAGTATCGCTTGTATTGGGAGGAAGTCATTCCATTGGGGTGCCGCTTGCGGTGTCAACGGATTATTCTTTTATTGTGCCCACGGGGACGATGATGATTCACCCGGTGCGAATGACGGGACTGATTATCGGGGTAGCACAAACTTTTGATTATTTTCAAAAGATTCAGGACAGGATCAGCGGGTTTATCGTGGAACATAGCAGGATTCATAAAGAGCGACTGATGAAATTGATGTTGGAGACAGGGGAACTGACAAAGGATGTGGGCAGTGTGCTGGTGGGAACACAGGCGGTACAGGAAGGGATTATCGATGAAGTAGGAGGGATTAGTGAGGCGTATCGGAAGTTGAGGGAGTTGATGGGAAAAGTATAGATAAAAGCGAAGCGACGGATGCAGCAGAATCCAGGGCGGATGGTTTGACAAATCGTCCATCCTGGATTCTGCTGTATCCTGGGTATTGTAGGAGGGTACACTTTCCTGTCTAAGCGGTTAATTAATAGATTGGGGATTTGGGGGTGGGAAATTGGGGAGGTGTGTGGTATGATAGGGGAGGAAAATATTAGTAGTAAGGAGAATAGAAGATGGGTAAATTGAGTGGTTTGAGTCCTGAGAAGGTTTGGAAGTTTTTTGAGGAAATTTGTGGGATTCCGCATGGGTCTTATCATGAGAAGATGATTAGTGATTATTGTGTGGCTTTTGCTAAGGAGCGGGGGCTTGCGGTGTGGCAGGATGAAGCTTTTAATGTGGTGATTGTAAAAGAGGCAAGTGCAGGGTATGAAGATCGGGAACCTTTGATTGTACAAGGGCATCTGGATATGGTCTGTGAGAAAAAGGCGGACTGTGAGATTGATTTTGAAAAAGATGGGCTTTGTCTGGCTGTGGAGGGAGATGAAGTCTATGCTAAGGGGACTACGCTTGGGGGAGATGATGGGATTGCGATTGCTTATGCGTTGGCAATCTTGGATGATGATAAGATATTACATCCAAGGCTGGAAGTGATCTTTACGACTTGTGAAGAGGTTGGAATGGATGGAGCGACGGCTTTGGATGTGTCCATGTTACAGGGACATACAATGTTAAATCTGGACTCGGAAGAGGAAGGAATCTTTTTGGTGGGATGTGCAGGAGGATGTAGTGCCGAGATTGTCCTGCCGGTTGTGAGCGAGAGAAAGAAGGGGCTTTTAGTCCAATTGTCGGTGAATGGATTAAAAGGCGGCCATTCGGGCGTGGAGATTGATAAAGGCAGAGGCAATGCAAATCGTCTGCTGGCGCAGATTGTGGCAGAATTGGCAAAAGAGGTCAAGATAGTATTAGTCTCTGTCAAGGGAGGGCTTAAGGATAATGCGATTCCCAGAGAGAGCCATGCCAAGCTGCTGCTCCTAGAAGAAGCTTCGGCGGAGACATTGAAGCGGGCCGAGTCGATCTGCCAGGCAGCCTGGGATCGTATGAAGGAAACCTATCATAAGATAGATCCTGATTTGAGAGTCGAACTGAAGTTCGGTGAGCAATGGGAAGGAGAAGTATTCTCTGAAGAGACGAACCAACATGCACTGGCACTTCTGACGGCACTGCCTAATGGAGTGATCTGTATGAGTGAGGATATCAAAGGGCTTGTGCAGACTTCTCTGAACCTTGGAATCGTACAGACCACAAAACAGGCGCTGACGCTGTGTTATTCCATCAGAAGCTCAGTAGGAGAAGAAAAAAAGACACTGGTATCACAGATTACCCAGGCTGTCCAGCAAGAAGGCGCTGCCATCACGCTGAACGGAGAGTATCCGGCATGGGAATACCGGAAAGAGTCTCCACTTCGTGAAAAATGTATCAAGATCTATCAGGAGATGTTTGGAAAGGCTCCCAAAGTAGAAGCCATCCATGCAGGATTAGAGTGCGGTCTGTTCGCCTCGAAGATCCCTGATCTGGACTGCATCTCCATGGGTCCCGATATCTTCCAGATCCACACCACCGAAGAACGGATGAGTATCTCCTCTGTTGAACGAACCTGGAACTTCCTTCTGGAAATATTAAAAAGCTGACTATATAATCCCTGCCTTCGTATCCTAACTTTTTATCACCCTACAGAAAAAATTCCGCATACAGGGCTTCGCAGCGGTACATCCAATAGTGCTGTGTAGAGCAGACATTGGATATACTGCTGCGAGGTTCTGTATGCGGAATTTTTTTCTTCTCCCCCTCTTAAAAAGGTATGAAGATTTCTTAAGAATTTCAAAAGTGTAACATTTTTGTATCAAAATATGATATGTTATAAAAAGTTTACAAAGGCTGTCTTGACAAACAAAGAAAAATATATTATTGTATTAGATAATTAGAACAATAGATATCTAATACAGTCAGACATCAGAGAGGAGTTGATTGACACTTTGGAAACACTGGTGGAAGTGCAGGATATGTGTAAAGTCTACAATCCTGGTGAAAATGAAGTGCGGGCGCTGGACCATGTTAGTCTGAAGATTCAGACAGGAGAATTTGTGGCGATCATTGGTCATTCCGGTTCCGGCAAATCTACCCTGATGAATATGTTAGGATGTTTGGACGTCCCCACATCCGGCCAATATTTCCTGAACGGAAAAGATGTGTCACATATGACAGACGATGAACTGTCCGATATCAGAAATATGGAGATCGGATTTATCTTTCAGGGCTTTAACCTGATTCCCAACTTAACCGCACAGGAAAATGTAGAGCTGCCTTTGATCTACCGCGGAGTAGGAAAAAAAGAACGCGAAGCATTAGCGATGGAATCACTGGATATGGTAGGACTTTCCCACCGGATGGACCATAAGCCCAGCGAGATGTCAGGAGGACAACAGCAAAGAGTGGCAATCGCCAGGGCAATCGCAGCGAAGCCGCCTGTGATTCTGGCAGATGAACCAACAGGTAACTTGGATTCCAAGTCCACTCAGGAGATCATGAATGTGCTCAAAGACCTGCATAAAAGCGGAAGGACGGTCATACTGATTACACACGATGACGAGATCGCTGCACAAGTAAAACGCGTCATTCGCATCAAGGACGGAAGAATCGAAGCAGATTTTATGAATGAAGGAGAGTCAGACAGGAATGAAGATGAAGTGGAAAAGAGATAAGGGAGAGATCATAGAAGCGGGAAAAAAAGAGAAAAAAGTCCTGACACCTGCAGAAAAGAAAAAAAGGAGAAAACGCATCGTGATGGGCGTTGTGGCTGCCTGTCTTGCTCTTTTTATCGTAAGCCGGATGTTTGCCCCTGAGGTGCTTCCTATCGTGATGGTGCGCCAGGCGCAGACAGAGACCTTAGAGCAGACCGTGGATACCAGCGGAACCGTGAAGACCGAGAACCGCAAGACCTATTTTTCACCGCTGAGTGCACAGGTTGCCGAATGTAAAGTGGCAGCAGGTGATGCAGTAAAAGCAGGAGATGTCCTGCTTGTCTACAATGCAGAAGACTTGAAGAATCGAGAGGACGAAGCAAAGCTTCAGAATGACGAAGCCTACTATACCTACCAGGATACAGTAGGCAAGAGCAATGCTGATGCGGCGGAGTTCAGCCGTTCCAGCCATGATATCGCGATCTTAGAGCAGCAGGTGGAAGACTGGAAGGCCAATGTGCGTGCGATGAAGCAATATATTACAGATATGAACTGTTTCTTAAGAGAGGCAGTCAATGACGGGCATGAAAATGATGCCGAAGAATATCAGGGAAAAATCGACCAGGCAACCAATCAGTTAGCGGTCTATGAAGAAGAACTGGCAGAATTTGAAAGTGATCTGGCAGAGCAGAAAGGAATCAAAAATTCCACAGAAGACAGTATGCTCACAGCCAATGGAAAGAAACAGATCGAAGCCACAAAAGAGCTGGCAGCTTTAAAAGCAGAGAAAGTATCTCAGGCCGTCGCTCAGGTCTCTGAGGGACTGAAAGCTGAATTTGGCGGCATTGTCACCGATGTCAAAGCTGTGGACGGCGGCGTGGTGGAAGAGAGCGGCGAACTTTTGACCATCGAGAGCAACGAGGATGTCTGTGTGGAGATCTCTCTTAGCAAGAGTGATCTGGAAAAGGTAAAAGAAGGACAGAAGGCAGTGATCACAGTAGTTGGCAAAGAATATGAAGGAACCGTCACCAGAATCAGTAAATCTGCCACCAAAAATGACAAAGGTGCTGCTGTTGTCGCCGGAGAGATACATATTGACAATCCAGATGCAGATCTGTTCCTTGGCGTGGAAGCAAAAGTCAAGATTCATGGTGCGACCGCAGAAAATGTCATTGCAGTTCCGATTGAATCGGTCAATGTAGGAAGAGACGGAAGCTTTGTCTATATCGTGGAAAATGGAATGATGACTGTCCGCAATGTGGAGACTGGCCTTTCCTCTATGGATCTTGTAGAGATCAAGAGCGGCTTGGACGGAACCGAGCAGATCGTAGTCAATAACAATATGGGAATCGAAGAAGGTGCACAGGTGACACCAGTGGAGGGCTGATAGATGGCACAGCTTTGGGAATATGTGAAAATGGCGGTCAGTAACATCCGTATGAACCGCGGACGCTCCTTTCTCACCATGCTGGGAATCATCATCGGCGTCTCCTCCGTCATCCTGATCATGTCCATCGGAAATGGTGCAAAATCCGAGATGGAAAACGAGCTGACCAGTGTGGCAGGCGGACAGGTCTATATCTACGCCAACAGCAATATGGACGGCGAGGTGCCCAAGATCACGGAAGAAGACCGGGATGCGATCCGGGAATTAGAGCATGTAAAAGGTGCCACTTCTTATATGAGCAGTTGGAGTAATATCACTACAGAAAAGGGAACGTTTGAAGCAATTATCGATTATGGCAACCCGGATAGTGAATTTATTAACAATCCGGAGATGAAATATGGAAAATGGTTCACCTGGGAGGATTACAACGCACACAGAGATGTGGCCGTGATCGCAGAGACGGATGCGATTCGTCTGTTTGGAACTTCAGATGTGGTGGGGCTGACTTTTGAATTAGATGATGGAAGCAGCATCAAAGATGTACAGATTGTCGGTGTAAAAAAGGCATTAAATGGTACATTTGTCAATACCAGTTATGGTTCTTATATTGATCTGTCCATGCCCATGACGGCGGACTGGTACTGGGCAGAGTATAACGATTTTGATTCCGTCTATGTTTTTGCAGAGCAAGGTTATGCCGGGGAAGTGGCGGAGCAGGCGATCTCATTGTTGGAGAGCCGGCATGAGATCTTTGGCGAACAGGCCTTTATGACAGAGGATTTTGAGAGCCAGATGGCATCGATCATGCAGGTGCTGAATATGATCACGATCTTTATCATGCTGGTGGCCGGGATCTCGCTGTTAGTGGGCGGTATCGGCGTGATGAATATCATGCTCGTATCCGTCACCGAACGGACCAGAGAGATCGGTATTCGAAAAGCACTTGGAGCGAGGACCAAATCCATCCTGATTCAATTTTTGGCAGAATCTGCGATTATCACAGGAATCGGAGGGATGATTGGGATTACGCTTGGAATTGCCGGCGCCTATGGAATATGTTCTCTTCCTATCGTGACATTTCCTCCGTCGGTCAGCATACCAGCCATTGTATTTGCCACGCTGTTTTCCTGTAGTGTGGGTATTTTCTTTGGAATCTATCCCGCCAGAAAAGCAGCACATCTAAGCCCCATTGAGGCGCTTCGGAGAAATTAACAAAGTGCGTGCTGTCAGAAGATCTGTCTGGCAGCACTTTTTTGTGATTCTGGCAGGAATTGCTTGACACTTTGCAAAAAATGACGCACAATGGGGAATAGTGAACGAGGAGAGGAGCAGTTAAAAAATGTTAAAACAATTGTCCATGTATGTAGAAAATAAAAAAGGAACTATGAAAGATATCACAGGGATTTTGCGGGAGGAAAAGATCAATATCTTAGGTTCTGTCAACAATGACGGGGCGGAGTTCGGGATGATCCGGATGGTGCTCTCAGAGCCGGAGAAAGCATACGAGTGCCTGAAAAAAGCAGGATATCTGTGCAGGCTGATCGATGTGCTGGGTGTAGAGATGCCGGATGAGGCGGGGAATCTTCACAAGCTTTTGGTGGCATTTTCCGACAGCAATATCAATGTAGACTACAGCTATCTGTCATTTAACCGTGATACAGGGATGCCGATTTTGATTATTCATGTGAAAGATGACGATATTTTTGAAGTGGAGAGCTGCATGAAAGCAAAGGGATTTGTGATGCAGTCCAAGATCTGACAGGAGGTTATTTGATGAACAATGCACTGGCAAGAACATTTGGTTTTGGCTCTTTGATCCGATTTGCGATGCCAAATATCATTATGATGATCTTCTTGTCACTGTATACGATTGTAGATGGGATCTTTATCTCCCGCTATGTGGGGACTTTGGCGCTCTCAGCCGTCAATATGGTCTATCCGATCAACTGCTTAGAGATGGCGGTCGGGATTATGCTGGCAACTGGAGGAAGTGCGATCATCGCACGTAAGTTAGGGGAGGGCAAACAAGAAGAGGCACAGCAGGATTTTACCCTTTTAGTGTTGGTGTCCACATTGGTGGGCCTTTTCTTTGCGATCTTTGCCAATCTTTTTATGGATGAGATTTTGCACCTTTTAGGCACCAGTGAGAACCAGTATGCCTATGCCAAATTATATACGCATATTTTGGTGAGCTTTGGCCCCGCTTTTTTCTTACAGACGGCTTTTCAGACGTTATTTGTCACGGCAGGGAAACCGGCTCTGGGGCTTTTTGTGACCATATGCGGCGGAGTGGCAAATATGCTACTCGACTACCTTTTCGTGGCTGTACTGCCCTTTGGGCTTGCAGGAGCGGCCTATGCGACGGTGGTAGGGTATCTGATCCCGGCGGTGACAGGGCTGTTGTATTTTTCCCTGCAGCGAAAAGGAACCTTATATTTTGTCAAAATAAAGGTGGATTTTGGGATGCTTTGGAAGGCGTGCTTCAATGGTTCTTCCGAGATGGTGACCAATATCGCCAATGCTGTGACCACTTTTCTCTATAATATGCTGTTTTTACACTATTATGGAGAAGACGGTGTCGCGGCCATCACTATTGTACTGTACTTTCAGTTTGTATTCTCGGCAGTATTTTTTGGATTTGCCTTAGGCGTGTCTCCGGTAATCAGTTTTAAATATGGAGCGAAGAACAACTTACAGTTAAGAAAGATCATACGTTATTGTATGGCATTTGTTACACTGTGTTCCATTGGCACCTATCTGATCTCTGTAGTAACTATCGAACCCGCGCTTGGCGTCTTTACAGAACGAGGAAACCGCGTATTTGCGATCACGATGGAAGGCTTTGGCATCTATGCCTTGTCCTTTTTGCTGATGGGGATCAGTATCTTCGCTTCCGCCATGTTTACAGCATTTTCCGACGGCGTGGTGTCGGCAGTGATCTCATTTGCCAGAACGTTTGTCTTTTTAGTAGGGATGCTCCTGCTGCTACCGACCCTGATTGGCAAATCCGGCATCTGGCTGTCGGTTCCTGTGGCAGAAGGGTTTGGAATCATAATCGCCCTGTGGTATCTGGTTCGGAAAAGGAAAATTTATGGGTATGCTTAGAGAGGAAATGGATGACAGGCAGGTCTGTAATATGAGATCTGAAGGGGCCGTTGCAAAAGTAGATGAATCTACTAGGGCAGCGGCCTTCTTTTGATCATATGAGATTATAGACGTTGTTCCTCCTGAATATAGATCACATCTCCGTTTTTCAGGGACTGCTGAAATCTGCCTTCGCGGCCATTTACCAGCAGTGTGACGGTGCCGGTGACTTTCTGGATGTCGATGCCTGAGTATTGTACCATGTCAGTCAGGTAATAGGGGGTTCCGTCTTCTTTGGGCGGAAGACGAAGGGGGGCATCGTTGAGGTAGAAAGTGATGTCTGGTACGAGAGGAGACGCAGGTAGTGTTGCTTTTGGTGGTTCCTGGATCATCACAGGTTCAGGTGTGGGTTCTGGCTCTGAAAGCAGTTCTGGTTCAGGGTCTGGTTCTGGTTCAGATTCCTGCTTGGTGTCTTCCTGGGAAGATTCGGCCGGAGTTGGTTCAGAAACTACAGGGGTTTCCTCTGCCTTTGCCTTGGAGCGATGAATCAGGACTGCATCGCCATTTTTCAAAAGGGTCTTCAAAGAAGCGTGTTTTCCATTGATGGTCAGATCCAGCGCATCGGGTGCGCCTTCGATATCTCCTAAGACCGCTTTGGCAGGGATGCCATGTACGGCAGGGACAAAATCGATGACATCTCCGGCATGGATGATATCGGAAAGCTTGCCCTCTTTTTTATTAATCAGAAGAGAAGCAGGCTGTGCAGCGCTGCCATAGAAGATCTTCCGTTCTCCATTGACGGTCACGGTCACATTGGCACCGGAGCGGCCTAGGATATCCCGGAACTGATAACCGTTCATCATCAGTAGATTGAGTGCTGTGAAGCTGCCGCTTCTGAATAATTTGGCCGGTTTGTTATTTAAGACTACCCGGAAGCTGTCATTGATCAGATTCAGTCCGGAAGAGATGGCAATTCCGATAGGGGTCGCATAGACCGGATTGTTCAGGTCATACTCTTCAGAGTAGGCGTTGGCCTGGAAATAGTTGCCGGCAACCGCGACGCGATTGGCATCCATCTCAAGAGCCATGGTAATCCCTTCTTTTAGACCCGATAATTTGCTGCCGCCTCCAGCCAAGAAAAGGGCAGAAGGGGAGCCGCCGTTGATCTCGATGATCTTTTGAGCGATCTCTTTGCACAACAGATCTGAGGTATGCTGGATGCTCTGGAACATGGTCTCTCTGGAGACTTTTTGCTCCATCCCCAGAATATTGGTAAAGATCAGGACTTCTTCTGTGT
This sequence comes from uncultured Lachnospiraceae bacterium, assembly GCA_910585995.1. GTDB lineage: Bacteria > Bacillota > Clostridia > Lachnospirales > Lachnospiraceae > Hominiventricola. Next base: position 24,160 of record CAJUGG010000023.1, on the reverse strand, counting down.
CAAGCTGCGCTTTTATAGACTCTGCAGTGGCAAAATCCACCAGGTATTCTTTCATAATGGTCTCGGTGATTTCATCCCCCGCTACAGTAGCCATGGTATATCCTGTGACGCTTCCGCTGGTGCAGGCGGCAATATCGGACGTACCTGCGCCGATATCTACCAGGGCCAGGTTTAAAAGCCTTAGATTTTCCGGGATCGCAGCATTGATGGCCGCAATCGGCTCCAAAGTGATGCTGGCAACTTCCAAGTCAATCTTGTTCATCGTGGTATACAGACTCTCCACCACTTCGCTTGGAAGGAATGTGGCAATCAGATCTGCTTTTACATGCTGGCCTCTGTGATCTTTTAAGTTGGAGATGGGGTATTGATCCAGAAAATACTGGCATACAGTGTATCCCACCAGATAGAAGCGTCTGGCGTCCCCTTCTGCATGGTTGTCCGCCTCAAAAGCTTCCTCTGCCTTTCCAATCGCGCCGGCTTCCAAGCGGCTGATAATCTCGTCATCAATTAGCTGAGTGCCAGGCAGCTCCAATTCAAAATCGGCTCTTCTGGTCTGAAGCGCACGTCCTGCTGCCGCCACACAGACGCGGGTCAGTTTGACGCGAAGCTTGGTCTCCAACTTTTTCTTGATCTTGTCCGCCAGAGCAGATACTTTCTCAATATTTTCGATCTGTCCGTCGATCATGGCGCGCTCAGAGTGTTCTTCCTGATCGATAGCGACAATCTTGACTTTATTCTCTTCAACAATTCCAACCATTCCAATGATACTGCGGGTTCCGATATCTAAAGCAAAGACCATGTTGTCGGGCTGAGTACGGACTCTTTTTGTCTTATCCTCCGCAACCCGTGGCTTTTTAACTGGCTTTCTGGGCATAATGTTCCTCCTGGCGTATTGTTTTGCGGGTTCCAAGTTCAAAAATCTTCTTACAAGCGAACTTGTATCGGATTTTTTGGCGACCCTGGCATCACTATTATTATATTAAAATTGACATGCAATGTAAATCTTTTTTTCCATGAGAAAAAGTTTGAATATCAAAATTTGATAATCAAACTATATTGACATCCAAAGGAAGTTGGTATATACTTTGATAATCAAAATATTGGCATTTTTGTATGAAAACAGGAAAATGGATTGAAGAGGTGCATCATTTATGTGGAAAGACAGTATCAGCATACTTGACAGGAAGAGGAACCGGATTCTGCAGGCGGGAGGCCATGACAAGATTGAAAAACAGCATAAAAGCGGCAAGCTGACGGCCCGTGAAAGGATTGACATGCTTTTTGATCCGGGGACATTTGTAGAAGTGGACAACTTTATTGAGTCTAGAATAGACGATTTTGGATTAGATAAGAAGCGAGTACCGGGTGATGGTGTCGTGACAGGTTATGGAGAGATCGACGGGCGGACGGTATTTGTATCTTCAGAGGATTTTACAGTGATTGGCGGGTCTTTGGGAGAATACCATTCTATGAAGATTGCAAGGATTCAGGATATGGCATACGATATGAAGGCACCGATTATCATGATTAACGACAGCGGCGGGGCCAGGATCGAGGAGGGGATCGACTCTCTGAGCGGTTATGCCAACATCTTTTTGCGCAATACCAAAGCATCGGGTGTGATTCCGCAGATCGCGGTGATCGTGGGTCCATGCTCCGGAGGCGCCTGTTACTCTCCGGCGATCTGTGATTATATTTTTATGGTAAATGGGATCGGCAAGATGTTTATCACGGGACCGCAGGTGGTGAAGACGGTGGTCAATGAAGAATGTACGGTGGAAGAGCTTGGAGGCGCTTCGGTACATGCTTCGAAAAGCGGTGTGACACATTTTACGTATCAGGAAGAAAAGGACTGTTTTGAGGGCGTACGAAAGCTTTTGTCCTATCTGCCGAGCAGTTATCTGGAGAAGACGCCGGTGATCAAAACGGAGAAAGAGTCTACAGGGAGAAAATCTCTGTTATATTCTTTGAATAGTCTGGTCAATAAGAAGAATCGACAGGACAGTATAGACCGCTGTGCAGAATTGGTGGAGATTGTGCCGGATAATTCCAGAAAGGCTTACAATGTGCTCGAAGTAATAGACAGGATCTGCGACAGAGACAGCTTTTTTGAAGTACAGAAGGATTTTGCCAAAAATGTAGTGGTTGGTTATGGACGAATCGACGGGCAGAGCGTGGGAATCGTGGCCAATCAGCCAATGGTGTTGGCGGGCAGTCTGGATTATGATGCTTCGGATAAGGCGGCCCGGTTTATCCGTACTTGTGACTGTTATAATGTGCCGCTTGTGGTGCTTGTAGATGTGCCGGCTTTTATGCCGGGTACGGCGCAGGAGCACAAGGGGATTATCCGGCATGGGGCTAAGATGCTTTATGCATTTTCAGAGGCGACAGTTCCGAAGATCTCGGTGATTATGCGTAAGGCTTATGGCGGCGCTTATATTGCGATGAACAGTAAAAATATGGGCGCGGATATTGTATATGCATGGCCGGGCGCGGAGATCGCTGTGATGGGCGCGGAAGGCGCTGTAAATATCGCGTTTAAGCGGGCGATCAGTGAGTCGGAGAATAAGGAGGAGACGAGGGAACATCTGGTGCAGGAGTATAAGGAGAAATTTATGAATCCTTATGTGGCGGCGTCGAGAGGGTTTGTGACGGAAGTGATTAAGCCGGATGAGACGAAGAGAAGGCTGGTGGCGGCGCTTAAGATGTTGAAGAATAAACAGGTGGAACAGCCGGCGAAGAAGCATGGGAATATTCCGTTGTAGGGGGCGGCGACGGCAGAAAAGCCAACCGGACCCTACGCCTGCGCGGCAGGGGGATGGGGTAAACAAATAGTGCTGTGTAGATTGGAGCGGACTGTTGCTTGATTTTGTACGTCTCAGACGGACACCTATGTGTCCGAATGAGGCGTACAAAATCGAGTGACTGTCCGATACACTCTATGCAGACATTTGTCTACCCCATCCCCCTGCCGCGCAGGCGTAGGGTCCGGTTGGCTTTTCTGCCTGGGAACATAAGGCGGGAGGAAGGGATATTTAATTCATGCAGGTTAGGATTTGGTGCATTTGGCAGATTTCTTTTTGTTGGGAGGTGATGATGGTGTCGAGGATGGGGACTAGTTCGGGGCAGATGCAGTATTTTAGGGTGGTTTCGGACATGGCGATGGCGCCGTAGTGGTGGGGGATCATTTCTCTTATGAAGTTGGCGGTGACGCAGTTGGTGGTGCAGGCGTGTTTCATCTCACAAAACATGGTTTTTTTGATTTGATTGATTCGGGTTTGGTAACGGCACAGATCTTCCTGGCAGTTGTGGATGTCGGAGCAGTTGTGCAGGATTTTTTGCATCTGTGCGATTCCTTTGGTCTGTTGGGTGATGATCTTCAGGGCGATGTTTTGAAGGGGAATATTCGTGGTGTATCGTAATATATTGCGTGCCATCTCGATTGCCCCTTGGTGGTGGGGAATCATCTGTACGATAAAATTGTGTGAAATGCTTTTTGTTAGTTCTGCGCTTGTCATCTCCTGTATCATATCATCTAGGATACAGCAGTAGGTCGCAAGATAGTCTTTGGTTACATGACTTAATCCATATTCTCTGTTCATAAGTTCCATCTCCTTTGTATCAGTATATGTCGTGGGAAAAAGAATGTTATTCTTGCTTTTTTATGATTGACTTTTTTGAATTAAAATGATATGATTTTGATATCAAATAAATACATAAGGAGAGAAGATCATGAAAGAGGTTGTATTGGAGAACAAGAAAAATGGGATGTCTGTTCTTTTGCTGGTGCTGCTTTTGTATGCGGTGGCGACGGCAGGGGTGGTGTTTAGCAGTATAAGGGAAATCTATTGGCTGATGAGTGTCTGTATTACGGTCCTGGGGATTGGATGGATTCCTTTGTTGGGGCTTAGGGTGTTGAAGCCGCAGGAGGCTTTGGTGCTTACGCTGTTTGGGAAATATATTGGGACTTTGAAAGACAATGGGTTTTATTTTGTCAATCCGTTTTGTACGAGTGTGAATCCGGCGTCGAAGACCAGGCTGAATCAGAGCGGGGATGTGAAACATGCGTCCGGGGGGAATCTGGATGCGGGTGTTGTAGTGTCGTCGGAGACTTTGGGGAAGCGGATTTCTCTGAAGATTATGACGTTGAATAATAATCGTCAAAAGATTAACGATTGTCTGGGTACGCCGGTGGAGATTGGGATTGCGGTGACTTGGAGGATTGTGGATACGGCGAAGGCGGTCTTTAATGTGGATAATTATAAGGAATTTTTGTCGCTTCAGTGTGACAGTGCTCTTCGGAATATTGTTCGTCTCTATCCATATGATGTGGCGCCGAATGTGGATACTACGGGAGACGGGATTGCGGATGAGGGAAGCCTTCGGGGGTCCAGTGAGATCGTGGCAGAGCGGATTCGGGATGAGATTCAGGAGCGGGTCAATGAAGCAGGGATTGAGATTGTAGAGGCCAGGATTACGTATCTGGCTTATGCGACGGAGATTGCAGCAGCGATGCTGCAGCGGCAGCAGGCATCGGCGATTATTGATGCGAGGAAGATGATTGTGGATGGTGCAGTTGGTATGGTGGAGATGGCGTTGGAGCGCCTGGATGAGAACGGGCTGGTGGAACTGGATGAAGAGCGTAAGGCAGCGATGGTCTCTAATCTTTTGGTAGTGCTCTGCGGCAATCATGATGCACAGCCGATTGTGAATACGGGAAGTCTGTACTGATTATGGGAGAGAATCAGAAGAAGCAGATTCCTCTCAGGCTCTCGCCAAAGCTTTATAATGCCATCGCGGCTTGGGCGGAGGATGATTTTCGCAGTGTCAATGGGCAGATTGAGTATCTTTTGACAGAGTGTGTGAGGCAGCGGAAGAAAAATGGGAGGTATGTGCCGGAGGAATTGGATGTGCCGATTGAGTTGGATATAGAGTGAAAGGATACAGCGGGAATGTATAATTATGTACATTTCTGCTGTTTTTTTGAATTTGGGGAACCAAGTGGAAGATAAGATGGTCTTATAGGTGAGACATGTTTCAGCGGATAAGTGATGGTGATACAGGCGACGGGTCAGCCGCAAGCGGGGCGGGGCGGTTCGACAAGTGTCTGCAGGACAGTCACTCGATTTTGTTCGCCTCATTCGGACACGTGAGTGTCCGCCTGAGACGGACAAAATCAAGCAACAGTCCACTCCAATCTACACAGCACTACTTATGCGAACCACCCCGCCCCGCTTGCGGCTGACCCTGGGGTTGGGTGGGAATAACGTGATTGGGTGGAGGCAGTATAGGGATGGTTGGAAAGGAGGAGGAAGGTTGAGAGAGATTAGAGGAGAGGGGAAAGGATGATGGAGAGAGAGGAGTTTTGTGAGCAGGTTCGGATGCAGGAGGTTTCTATGTATCGGTATGCGTTGGGGGTGCTTCGGAATACGGCGGATGCGGAGGATGCTGTGGGGGAGGCGGTCTTGAGGGCGTATGAGCATCTGGGGCAGTTGAAGGATGTGACTTGTTTTCGGGCTTGGGTGATGTCGATTCTGGTGAATGTGACTCGTACGATGATGAAAAAGAAGGGACGGGTGGAATTGCCAGGGGATATGGAGTTGTATGAGAAGGGGGGACAGCAGGAGGGAAAGGAGCTTTGGTATCTGGTGATGGAGTTATCGCGGGAATTTCGGGATGTGGTGATTTTGTATTATTATGATGGATTTCGGGTGAAGGAGATTGCGAGGATGTTGAAGGTGTCTGAGGGTACGGTAAAATCCAGGCTGAACAGGGCCAGGGAAAAATTGAAAAGAATGTGGGAGGGTATGTGTTGATGGAAGAGAAGGATCGGACAAGGGATTGGATTTTTTTGATGGCAGAGAGAGAAGAGTGGAGTGTTCCAGGATCTTGTGAAGAGAAGGTGGAGCGTATATTAGAGGAGCTTCCGGATAGGATGGGAAAGGAGAAGAGGATGATGTTGGGAAGGAAAAGGATTTTGCTTTTGGCAGTGGGATTTGCGGCACTTTTGGGAATGACGGCAGCAGCAGCGGGGATTTTTCGGTGGAGAGAGCAGGCTGTGAAAAATTTTGGCAATCCTACTGAGGAGGAGCAGCAAGAGATGGTGACAGAGGGGATGGCCAGGGAGCAGACAGCGGTGGCTTCGGATGCGGGAATTACGATTACGGCAGAGCAGACAGTACAGGATGATCATACATTGTATATTTTGCTGAAGGTTCAGACGGAAGAGGAGATCATTGATGGAAATGGTGCGTTTGACAATCCGGATCTGGATGGGAATTATGGAGAGCCGTGGATCTTGACGAGCGATGAGGAGGCTTTTTCTAATGTTTCTATGGGATTTTCGCCGGATACGCCGTCTTTTGGAGATCTGGACAAGCAGGGATTTTATGAGATCCAGGCTTTGAAATCTATGGATCGGGAGTGGAAGGAGGAGAGTGTTACTGTTCATTTTACGGAATATAGTTATTATACGTATGAGAATGGGGATACGATACCACATAAGATTCAGGGAGACTGGTCGCTTACGCTGCCTCTTGGGGAGGAGACACATGTGAAGACGAACTGTTATGAGTTAGAGGAGCCGGTGGAGATTGCTGGTATGTCGGTGCAGGTGAAGCGGGTGGAACTTTCGCCGTTGTCTTTGGTTTTGGTCTTTGATATGGATGATCTGCTGCAATTGGAGGAAACGTTGTATGCGGAAGAGAAGGATGTATATCTCTATGAAACTGCATGTTCTGGCTTCCTGGATCAGAATGGGCAAAAGATTCTTACCGGAACAGGCGGACAGAGTGGTGCTTACGACTATGAGAATCGGGAGATTATCAACCAAATTGGCCTTGGTAAATATATAGACCCAGATCAGATTACAGGCGTTTTGTTAGGGGAAGAAGGGGTGGTGGTTCCATTACAATAGATCTTTTATTGTATTTTCCATATAACGACAGTATAATGAAGAAAATATAAGACAGAGAGGATCAGCAGATATGAGACGAAAGATTCTGTTACTGGAGGATGATCTAAGCCTGGTGGATGGATTGGTCTACACGTTGCAGAGGGAAGGGTATGAGGTGTCAGTGGCCAGGACGGTGAGGGAGGCGCGCAGAGCGCTTCAGCAGGGGGAGGATTATGCGCTGCTTCTGTTGGATGTAACACTTCCGGATGGCACAGGCTTTGCGCTGTGTGAGGAGGTAAGGGCTTCTGACTCTCAAGTTCCGATCTTGTTTTTGACTGCTGCCGATGAAGAGGTGCATGTGATCCGCGGGTTGGACAGTGGAGGGGATGATTATTTGACAAAACCGTTTCGGCTTGGAGAACTGTGTTCCCGGATACGGGCACTGCTTCGCAGAAGCCAGGTGCAGGCGGATACGCAGAGTAAGGAATTGCTTTGTTTTGGGACGCTTCAGATTCATCTGGGAGAGAATCGTGTCTGGAAGGATAAAGAGCTGCTACCGTTGACTGCGATGGAATATCGTCTGCTCTGTCTTTTGGTACAGAATCGGGGAAAGATTCTGACCAGAGAGGTGTTATTAGAGCGCTTGTGGGACCAAAGCGGAAGTTTTGTGGATGATAATACACTGTCCGTCCATATTCGAAGACTGCGGGAGAAGATCGAGGAATATCCTTCGATTCCGAAGCATCTTTTGACTGTACGGGGATTTGGGTATCAGTGGAAGGAGTAGTACGTATGGATACTATTAGCTTTTTGCAGGAACGATGGAACCGGCAGTATCTAAAGCTTCTGCTGGCAGCAGGAGGTGTCTTGATCTGTCTGTCTGTATTTTTTGGCTATCTGGAACTGAGACAGTTACAGGAAATGATGCTGCTTCAGGAGGGAATGATGGCTTCTGCCCTCCTGGAAGCGGGTATCTCTCCAGAGCTACTAGCGGATGCGTGTGTTAAAGAGGAGATCACCGAACAAGGAACTGCTTTTATGGTACAGATTGGACACCATATGGACACTTCTTTTTGGCTTTTTCCTAAGGTGCGGTCTTATATTGTGCGTGCACTGGTGCCGGAGACGGGCTGTATCTTGTTGTTCTGCCTATTTCTTTTCTTTGCTGCGCTTTATCAGATGGTAAAACGGGAAGCGCTGTATCAGCAGGCGGCAGAGTTGGTGGAACATTTTATAGAAGGAGATTTTTCCGGACATCTGCCCTGGGAGCAGACGGGGACACTTTATCGATTGTTTTCTTCCATTGATCAGCTCGCCAAAGCTTTACAGACCCGATGCGAAACAGAGCATGAAGCCAAAGAATTTCTAAAAGACATGCTTTCTGATATCTCCCATCAGCTAAAGACCCCGCTGTCTGCCCTTCAGATGTATACGGAGATTATGCTAAAGGAGCCGGATCATCCAGAGACTGTGCAGATGTTTGCCAAGAGGTCTATGCAGTCTTTGACAAGGATGGAAGAACTGATCCTGGCGCTGTTGAAAATTATGCGGCTGGATACCAATAGTATCCAGTTTGAACAAAAGTTTTGTCCGGTCTTATGGATTGTGGAACATGCGGCGGAGCCTCTGTATCTTCGTGCAAAACAGGAAGGAAAACAGATCATGATAGAAGGTTCTGAAAAGGAACATATGTTCTGCGATCCGGTATGGACTTGTGAAGCGATTAGCAATCTGATCAAAAATGCATTAGACCATACCAGCACAGGGGGACATGTCAAGGTCTCATGGGAACTGTCTCCGACGATGCTTCGGATATTCGTAAAAGATGATGGCTGCGGCATTGCACCAGAGGATTTTTACCATATATTTAAACGTTTTTACCGAAGTTCTCGTTCGGAGGACCGAAAAGGAGTAGGACTTGGACTTCCTCTGGCCAAAGCGATCATCGAAGGCCAGGGCGGTACGCTTTTTGCAGAGAGTGTGCAGGGAGAAGGGGCGCTTTTTTATATCCATCTGCCTCATGGGAACCTTACGAAAACGTAAGCTGCTTTTCACGAAAATGTAAGCTGCCTTTGTTAATCTTTGTGTACAACAGATTGACAGAAAGGAAGGTAAGCATCGTATGGAGATCTTACAAGTACAAAAACTTTGCAAAGTATATGGCTCGAAAGAAACCATGGTCAGAGCGTTGCAGGATGTGTCTTTTTCTATGAAAAAAGCAGAATTTGCAGCCGTGATCGGGGAATCTGGCTCTGGAAAGAGTACTCTTTTTAATTGTATAGGAGCATTGGATATCCCCACCTCCGGCAGTATCTGTCTCGATGGCACAGATCTTTTTGGGATGAAGGAAGAGCAAAGGACGCTGTTTCGCAGGCGAAAAGTGGGATTTATTTTTCAGTCTTTTCATCTGATAGAAGAGTTGAATGTGGAGCAAAATATCATCTTTCCGCTGCTTTTGGACCGGCAAAAACCTAAAAAGGAGAGGTTAGAAGAACTGCTGGAGCTGTTAGGACTTGCAGACCGGAGATATCATCTGCCCAGTCAGTTATCTGGCGGACAAAAACAGCGGGTGGCCATCGGACGGGCACTGATCACCAGACCTATGCTGTTGTTGGCGGATGAACCGACAGGAAATCTGGACTCTAAGAACAGCCAGGATGTGATGGATCTGCTCTTAAAGGCTTCCCGTTACTATCAGCAGACGGTACTGATGATTACTCACAATATGCAGCTAACTACTTCGGCAGACCGTGTATTTCGGGTGCGGGACGGAAGACTGACAGATCTGGGGAGGATGCAGGGATGAAAAGTTATCTGGATCTGATTGCTATTCAGGGAAGAGTCAATAAAAGGAAGAGCCGAATGACTAGAGTCTGCATCTTCTTGTCGGTATTTTTAATTATGAGTCTTTTTGGTATGGCAGATATGGAGATCCGAAGTCAGAAGATACAGGCCATTCAAAAAGACGGCTCCTGGCATGCGGTCTTTCAAGGGTTATCGAAAGAAGAAGCAGCGCTTCTAGATGCCAGGCCAGAGGTCGCACTTGGTGCCTGGTATGATGTCATCAACTATGAGGTAAATGAGGGCTGGCAGATCAAAGGGATGCAGACTGTGATCTGCGGACTAGAACAGCCTCTGGAAACCATGCTGCCGGCTGCACAGGTAATAGAAGGCGATTTTCCCGAAAAAGATGAGATACTATGCACAGACAGCATACAGGAGCGTTTAGGAGTCTCTGTGGGAGACCGCTTGACCGTCACAGGTCCGACAGAGGAAACTTATACGTTTGTGATCAGCGGATTTATTCATACCACTTCTATGCTGACCAGGACAGATGCATTGGGGGTCTGTGTCAATATGGAGACTTTTTCTACCTGTTTTTCAGAAGAAAGTGAAGACAGCGTATACTATGTACAATTTGTCCCCTATTGTAATATCCAGAAGACCATTGCGGATATTTGTGAGCAATTTGGCTTGTCGAAAGAGCAGGTGGGGCAAAATGCCTATCTGCTGGGGCTGATGTTTCAAAGCGGGGATTCTTATCTTGTGCGGATCTATCTGATCGTGGGGATATTGGCGCTTTTGGTGGCTATCACCAGCATCCTTATGATTACAGGAAGCTTAAACAGCAGCGTGGCACAGCGGACAGAATTTTTTGGCCTGATGCGGTGCTTAGGGGCTACGCCATGCCAGATTGGGCAGTTTGTCCGAAAGGAAGCCATTGGATGGTGTAAGACGGCGATACCGGCAGCTCTTTTGACAGGGACGGTGGTCATCTGGTGTATGTGCGGAATGCTTCGTCTTTTGAGTCCTCATCTGTTTGCAGGGCTTCCGGTCTTTGGCGTCAGCTTGATCGGGATCCTGGCAGGAGTTGTGATTGGCCTTAGCAGTGTATGGCTGGCTGCACGTACACCGGCAAAAAAAGCTTCAAAGGTATCTCCTTTGGCAGCGGTTTCCGGCAATGCAGGCACGATATATGCGGTGAAAAAAGCAGCAAATACTCGATTTTTTTCGGTGGCATCTTCCCTTGGCATCCACCATGCCAAAGGCAGCAGAAAAAATTTCTTTTTGATGTCTGGTTCGTTTGCTTTTAGTATTCTGCTGTTTTTATCATTTGGAACACTGTGGGATTTTATGGGGCATGCACTGACTCCGCTTCGCCCGTCTTCTCCGGATCTGTCTGTGATCAGTGAGGAGAACGCTTGTTCTATTCCTCTGGAACTTGCCGGAACTCTGTCTGCACATCCTGCAGTGAAGAAGGTCTATGGCAGAAGCTTTGCCTACGAGATCTTGGCAAAGAGGGAGGGATGGGAAGGAACGGTAATGCTGATCTCTTATGAACAACATCAATTTGACTGGGCAAAAAAGGATCTGTCGGATGGTTCGATTGCGCAAGCAGCAGAGGGCAGAGGCGTCCTTGCAGCGTATCAGGGAGATGACAGCTTAGAGACAGGAGATATCTTTACCTTGCAGACAAAAGAGACTACTTGTGATCTTGTGGTGTCCGGGATACTGACGCGTCAGCCCTTTGATGCAGAAGCAAATGAGCAGATTCTCTTTTGCTCGGAAGCACTTTTTCAAGAGATCACAGGAGAGAGCGGATATACTATTTTAGATGTTCAGTTAAAACGAGGAAGCACAGACACCGACGCTGCACAGATCCGCGCACTTTGCGGAGATGGGATACAATTTTCTGATAAACGTTTCAGCAATATGGAAGTGATGGGCGCTTATTATGCCTTTGTGCTGTTTCTCTATGGGTTTTTGGCTGTGATTCTGATGATCTCAGCATTTCATATGATTAATAGTATGTCCATGAGCGTCTCTGCCAGGATTGGGCAGTATCAGAGTCTATATGCCATAGGTATGAGCGGACGACAGATTCTGAAGATGATCGCTTTTGAAGCTTTTACTTATTTCTTTTTTGGCAGTCTGTTTGGCGTTCCTCTAGGGCTTTGGTCTCATTGGATGATGTATCGCTCTTTGATCACTTCACGCTGGGGAGATCCATGGTATCTTCCAATCGGGGCATTGGTTCTTGTACTTTTTGTTTTATTTATATCTACGATAGCTTCTCTTTTAGGTCCGCTTGGAAGAATCCGTTTTATAACTTGCAATCCTCGCTGTAACGAATTATAATAAAAAAATATGATGTCAGGATCAAAAGGTCATATATGACATGCTTGCATCGTATAAGTATTATTCGGAGGATGAATAAACATGAAACGAGAAACTTTTGGTTCCCGCCTTGGTTTTATTCTGGTATCTGCTGGCTGTGCTATAGGACTGGGTAATGTATGGAAATTTCCTTATATATGCGGAGCATATGGCGGGGCAGCTTTTATCTTGATCTATCTGCTTTTTTTACTGATCGTAGGAATCCCTGTGATGGTCTGTGAGTTTGCAATCGGGCGCGGCAGTAAAAAAAGCGTGGCTGTTGCTTTTGAAGAGCTGGAGCCTCAAGGGACTTCTTGGCATAAATTAAAATATATCGGCATCTTTGGCTGTTATCTTTTGATGATGTTCTATACTATGGTGGGAAGCTGGCTTTTGTATTATTGTTATCGCAGTATCAAAGGTGATTTTATGGGTGCCTCTCCTGAGATGATCGGGGAAGCATTTACTGGTATGCTTGCGGACCTTCCCACCATGACGTTTTGGACGGTGCTGATCTGCATCATTGGCTTTGCAGTCTGTATGTTTGGACTCAAATCCGGCGTGGAGCGGATCACCAAAGTGATGATGGCAGCCCTTCTTTTGATTATGGTCGTGCTGGCGCTGCGCTCGGCCTTTTTGGACGGAGCTACTGCCGGGATCAAATTTTACTTAGTCCCGGATTTTCAGAAAATGGTAGAAAACGGCATAGGAAATGTAGTTTTTGCTGCTTTAAGTCAGGCGTTTTTTACTTTATCGATTGGTATTGGAGCGATGCTGATCTTTGGAAGCTATCTGGGATATTCTCATAGTCTTACCGGGGAAGCGATCAGCATCACGGCTTTGGATACCTTTGTAGCGCTGACTGCCGGGTTTATTATTATTCCCGCTTGTTTTGCCTATGGCATCGAGCCAGGAGCAGGGCCTAGTCTGGTGTTTATTACCCTGCCCAATATTTTTGCACAGATGAAAGGCGGATTTATCTGGAGTTCCCTGTTTTTCTTGTTTTTGACGTTTGCAGCGCTGTCCACCATTATCGCTGTCTTTGAAAATATCATTGCTTTTGACATGGATCTGTTCGGCTGGACACGGAAAAAAAGTGTGCTGGTGAGTGCGGTGCTGATTATTTTGCTGAGTATGCCGGCAGTCCTTGGGTATAATGTATGGTCTGCGATTCAGCCTCTGGGTGAGGGAAGCACGATTATGGATCTGGAGGACTTTATCGTATCCAACAACCTGCTCCCGCTGGGAAGTCTTGGCTATGTCCTGTTTTGTACCAGGAAAAATGGCTGGGGATGGGACCGCTTTATTGAAGAGACCAATACCGGGGCCGGCATCGCTTTGCCCAAAGGCCTTAAAACCTATGTGGCTTATGGGATTCCATTGATTATCACGATAATCTATCTCAAAGGCTATTATGATAAATTCTGTCAGGAGAGCATGATGACCTTGATCTTGTGGATGACAGCGGCGGTAGTATTTTTAGGATTTGTCTTTTATTGTGCGTTGGCAGAGAGAAAGCGGGGATAGTTTTATGAGTATTACAGAAGCATTTTGCTTGTTAAATATTTCGCAAACCAAGGAAGAGGGAGCGATTCGCAGTGCTTATCATTCCCTGTTAAAAGGGGTAAATCCAGAAGATGATCCCGAAGGATTTAAAAGGCTTCGAGAAGCCTATGAAGAAGCGATCATTTATGCACGAACGCCTCAGGAAGAAGAGGGCATTGCCGACGTGGAATGGCTGCAAAATCAAGCAGTGGGGGCTTTTATGCAGAAGTTAACAAATATCTATACCATTTTGCCCAGGAGAATCGATCTGTCAGAATGGGAGAGTCTGTTGTCTGACCCTGTGCTGGAGTCTTTTGAGGATGCAGAAACTGCCAAATGGGGGTTGTTCTCGTACCTGGCAGAGCATTTTCGCCTGCCGGACAAGATCTGGAGACGGCTGGACAAAGAATTTTTTATCCAGGAAAATCAAAAAGAATTTCGGGAACATGTGCCTCCGGCGTTTGTGGACTATCTGCTGGATAAGCTTTCGGAAAATCAGATCTATCCGGAATTTCCTTATGATACTTTTGTGGGCGCTCCGGATGCGGACTATGATCGCTTTATCCGGGATTATACCAGCTTTATGAATCAAAATTTTGAACGCTCAGAAGAGTCATTACCTGAGAAAAAGCGTCTGCTGGATCTCTTGCATGAGCAGAAGATCTATCATCCATGGTGTGAACTTCAAAATGTGCTTTATCTTAGGGACAGCGGGGAAGTGGAACGCTCCAATGTGCTGTTTGAGCGGCTGTTTATGGAAAATCCAAAAGATGAACATATCCGTCTGGTCGGTGCCGAACTTTTGGAGGAGGATGGAAAAGATAAAGAGGCATATCGGATCTATCAGGATTATCTGACCTGGGAGAACAAGACCAAACAGGGACAGTTTCGCTCCTTTTTTGGCATGGCCAAGATCGAAGGCAACAAAGGAGATTGGGTAGAGGCAAAACGATATGCGGATGAAGCGTATCGTATTGGTAACAGTGAGGCACTGAAAGAATTTTTGCAAACAGTCTATCAGAAGATTGTCGATGAATATTTATCAAGAGAAGATGATCTGGAAGAAGATGAAGTCATCCTCTTAGGATTTTGTTTTCTGCACCTGGGGCAATGGAAAGAAGGCCTTGCTTTCTATGAAAGACACCCGGAACACCAAAAAGATACGTATAATTGTCGGGAACAGTTGTCTAACTTCTATATGTATGCCGGACAATGGGAGCGAGTGCAAAATGAGACTGAGCGCTGGAGAAAATGTCTGACAGAAGAATTTGCTGATTCGGAGGAAGATCAGTCATATCTGACCTATAAGACTGCTCAGAGTTACTATGTGGAAGGTTGTGCTTTGGGCGAGGCTTACCGTCACAGGAGAGAAGAAGGAAATACAGAAGAACGGGTTCTTCAGGATCTTGCAGATCAAGCCAGAGCTGCTTTTGAACATGCATTGAATGTTGACCCGGAAAACAGAAATATTCTGATTGCAAAGACGCTGCTTTTACGGGATTTAAAGGATTATAAAGGTATCGTGGATGTCTGTGATCAGGCGTTGTCCTATGATCCGAATAACTTTCAGGCCTGCTATTTTCTGCAAGAAGCCTATGAAAATCTGCATATGGCGCAGGAAGTAGTGGACACCTTTTACCGCGCCAAGAAGATCTATGACGGCAATCCTGTGATCTATCTGCGGGCTGTCAAAGTTTTTATGGCTTACCGGCAGTATTCGGATGCACTTGGCATCATCGAGCAGGCAGAAGCGGCCGATGCAATGGATCATACACTGCTTGCCAAAAAAGCCTGTATCATCTGTCGAAAAGTAGAAGAAAAAGATAAAAAAGGCTTTCAGGAAGCGAAAAAATATGCTTCTAAGATTACCAAGCAGTTAAAAGAAGAGAACGCTGATCCGGAATTGTTAAGTGAACTTTATCTGGAGCGGGCCTATCTGTACGAGACCGCCGATCAGATGCATGCCAAAGGAAGAGCAAAGATCATAAGCTATCTAAAAAAATCTCTGAAATACAAGGATACCAATGATGCCCGCTATTTTCTTGGACGTTTTCTGCAAGGCTATGAGAAAAAACCCGAAGAAGCCTATGAGCAGTTAAAGATCTGCGAAGAGCGCCATATGGATTTTAAATGGCTGTATTTTTACATCGCCCAGTGTCATGAAGATCTGGGGCAGGAAGACGAAGCCATTGAGTATTATGAAAAACTCCTGGAAAAAGACCCTGAATTTAATGATGCCTATTGGCGGATTGGCTGGATCTACCGGAAAAAACTGCGCCGTACCATGGTAAAGGAGTATGGAGAAAAAGCGCTCTATTATCTGAATATGCAGGAGGAAAAATTTGGTGCCGGCTATAATCTCTACCGCTGGCGCTCCTATGTCTGGCTGTGTCTGAACGATCCGCAAAAGGCATTAGAAGACATTGAAAAAGGCATGGAGAAGAAAAAGGACAGCGGTATGTGGCTGTTAAAAGGTCGTGCTTTGAAAAACCTTGGCCGATACGAGGAAGCCATCGAGTGTTTTGACCAAAGTATTCACTGCGAAGAACGCTATGGACAAGATGATGATTTTTGTTATGGCAGGATCTTTCACTGCTATCTGCTGAAATATGATCTAAAGCAAGCGGCCAGTTATTATGAATCGGAACTAAAAAAGGTAGAGAACGAAGAGGCAAAAAATACTTGTCTTGAAACACTGGTGCAATGTGCTGCGGTGTCAGGGGACTATGAGCAGGCATTTCGATGGCTGACAGAGCAGTATGGAACGATATCGCTTGCAGAAAAAGAGGAAGATACCTGGAAAAAAGTTGCGGATCGCATCGAAGATGTCTTGGATATCTGGCTGATCTACCGAGATTCTCTGGATCAAACGTTCTATGAAAGCTTTGAAAAGGCCAAACAACTTGCCTTACAGGCATGGCAAGATAGCGATTCCTCTGTAGAAGATCGCGCCATCGTATGTCATAATGTGGGAGAGATCTGTTTTTATCAAGGAAAATGGAGAGAAGCGCTTGGATTTCTTGATAAGGCATATCGGTTAGTGAAGAAAAGCAGCGAATATAAACATTTTCGTTCCCTCTATAATGATCTGATGATGACCTACTATTGGCTGGGAGATCTGGAAAAGGCCAGAGAATATGGAGATCTCTACAAGCAAAAGCTGGAAGAGGACTACAAAGGATGTGAGGCTCTTGGCAAATCCATCGAAGAACTGATGTCGATGCCGGCGCCAGATGCCAGACAAAATCATTATCATCTGTTTTGCTATACCTATTTTACAGGACAGCATGAGAGAGCGAGAGGGTATATCGAGATGATGTGTTCCAGAGATATGTGCTATTGGTGCAATGAGGAAGACTGTACCGAATTGTGGGAAGCCAAAGGTCTGATGGCGTTATATGACCAAAAAGAAGCAGAAGCGGTTGAAGCTTTTCAAAATTCCAATCGTTTCTGTTGGATCAAAGGAACACGCATGGCGCATATGATGCTTCGGGTAATCAAAGAACAGACGAAAGAGTAGGGGAGACTGGGGACGCCGTATATAGCGTCCCCTTCTTTTATTATTGTTCCTGCATCTTTTCAAATGCACTTGTAGTAAGCTGAATATTCAGACCGCCGTATTCTTCTTCTAATGTGCTGACGGCATCCAAGATGACAAAACCATCTTTGGCGTCCACCTGATATTTGATCTTTGTGGAGGACTTGTCATCTAATTTGGCGCCCCATTCCTCCTTGGCATAATCAAAACTCAGATCGTTGACATTCATTCCATTGTAGGTGACTTCGACTTTTTCCACAGCATCCAGAGTGAAACGGACGGAACGGATCACGCCTTCTGTCACTGCAAAACTCTGTTCTGCACTGATGTCAGAGTTGCCGCTCCAGGGTGCCATCACCGTAACGTGAATCTGATCGCCGGCTCCCCGGTCCAGGCTGTAGTAGAACGGAATATATTTGTCTCCTTCACGTGCCACGTCCGGCATACCGTCAGTATGTACTTCATATCCAAGATCTGTCATGTCTTTCATCGTCGTCTTGCCCAGCACAATGGTATAACCGTCCACGGTGACTTCCATAGGCATGTCTGCTTTTTTGGCACAGGCAGTAAGAGAGAGTGTCAAAAGTAACAATACAATCAGTAATACAGGTTTTCTTCTCATTTTCATAATCTCCTATTGAAGTTCCGCAACTCCCCTCCCAAGCCCCTGGCTCTAAGAGGATTTTCGCCACAAGTGTCTGAAAATCCTCTTGGGGCTTGTCTGGTCCGTTGCTGATTTTAAGTTCCGCAACTCCCCTCCCAAGCCCCTGGCTCTAAGAGGATTTTCGCCACAAGTGTCTGGAAATCCTCTTGGGGCTTGTCTGGTCCGTTGCTGATTTTAAGTTCCGCAACTCCCCTCCCAAGCCCCTGGCTCTAAGAGAATTTTCAGCCACAAGTGTCTGAAAATCCTCTTGGGGCTTGTCTGGTCCGTTGCTGATTTTAAGTTCCACAACTCCCCACGAGAAAGTGTATCATATGAGGTGACATTTGTAAATTATGCCAATTCTATTTTTTTTCGTCAGAATAATAGGGAATAATAAGCTTCTTCCCAGCCGTCAGGCGATCGGTCATCATATGGTTAATGTTGATCACTTCATAGATATAATCCATGCGGGTATCGTAGTGCTTGTCATCCATGTATAGCTCGGCCAGGTCCCAGAGAGTATCGCCAGGCTCTACTTTGATACTGGTATAATACTTATACATGGAATCTGTCTCTGGCTCCTCTGCTTTGGCCAGCAGCGTGCCAAAACCAACCCCCACACCGAACATCACAATCAGTGTCAGAAAGAAAAGAAGGACTTTTTTCCTGTGAGTCCTTTGTTCCTGAAGCACTTGTTCTCTTCGGGCTTTTCTAAATTCTTCCCTTGTCATGGTCTCTGCTGCATACATTCCACTCACTCCTTCGATTATAGAACACCTGTTCTTTGGTATGTTTTCATTATACAATCCGAACATCCGTTTGTCAATAAAAAAACGAAAATTTGTTCGATTTGCAGTATTTCTTACAATTTTTATAAAAATATAAAGCTTTCCTTAAGATTGACAGGTTTCGATTGTGGAGCATCTGAAAATGTGGTAAAGTAAATCTATGAGAGAAAAGGAGAGACACTATGAAAAATAAACTTTATTATCTTTTGGCAGTCTTGTATATCCTGATGTTAGGATTTATTCTATACATAAACGGGGTCTTTACAGGAGAAGTGACATCTATCAGCAATCTGCTGATCAACGGAGGGTTTCTTCTGATTATAGGAATATTGTTTATGATGTCTTTTGTAAGCTTTGGGCGTCTGAATCAAGTGACAGACGCACTGTGCATAACGACGGATGAGATCCTGGATAAATACCAGTCTACCCAACAGAATCTATGGACAGATTACCGCAAGAAAAAAGAAGCATTTCCCAATGGAATTTTAAATGAGCAGTTTCGAAAATATCAAAACAGAGTGGCTGCACATACCAATACCAGAGGCGTGGTGATGGATGCCTGCTCCATCGAAGACTATATCAATGAAGAACTTTTAGACCAGGTGGGGAAGACGTACTTTAACTCTGCGGTCTCCGGCACCTTGACAGGACTTGGAATCTTGGGTACGTTTTTAGGTCTGACCATGGGTATGAGTTCTTTTTCGGGAAATGATATCTTCACCATCTCTGATAATATTGCGCCTCTTTTAGACGGTATGAAAGTAGCATTTCACACCTCAGTGTATGGGATCTTTTTCTCGCTTGTCTTTAATTTTGTATATCGCAGCCTGATGGCGGACGCTTATGAGAAACTGGCAGATTTTACAGAAGTTTTTAAAGAGTATGTAGCTCCGGAAGTCAATACTACCGATGAAAATACCAGAGCAATGCTGATCTACCAGGCTAATATGGCCAATTCACTAAAAGCGATGTTAGAGCTTTTAAGAGGAAACGCGATGGAGCAGACAAAGGGTGTGGAACAGATCGTCAATTCTTTCACATCCCGGTTGTCAGAGTCTATGGGGGCTGATTTTGGAAATATTGGAAAGGCGCTGAATCAGGCATGTACAGCACAGGAAACTTATGCGCAGAATTTTCGGCGGTTAGAAGAGAGTACCAAGATGTTGTTAGAGGCCAGCCAGGCTATGAGTGATACCATGCATCAGACGCTGGAAGAACAGAACCGGATCGAAGAACAGTTATCAAAGACCTGTGAAGATCTAAGCAATGAGCTGTATACATTTCAGCAGATGAGGAATTTATATGAAGAATAGAAAAAAAGGCAAATCTGCATTTACAGAACCCAGCTACTGGCAGTCGTATTCGGATATGATGGCCGCGTTGCTTTTGATCTTTATTCTGATTATTGCCATCACGCTGGCGATCTATAAGCAAAAGAGAACTGATCTGGAAGAGGCACAGCTGCAGCTAAATGCCACGCAGACAGAATTAGAGGCATCCAAGGCAGACCTGGAAGCTTCCAGAGCCGATTTGGAGGCATCGAAAGCAGATCTGGAAGCCTCAGAAGCAGAGCTTCGCAATTCTTTAAAAGAGTTGGAAGAGGCCTATGCCCAGGCGACTATGACACAAGAAGAGTTGAATGCCGCACATCTGGAGATTGATGAAGCAAGAGCAGAGTTAAATGCAACAAAAAGCGAATTGCAGGATATTATCGGGATTCGGACAGATATTATCGGAGAACTACAGACCAGATTCAGCAATTCTTCTATGAAAGTAGACGCACAGACGGGATCGATTACTTTTTCTTCGGATGTGTTGTTTCGATATAACAGTGCTACATTGACGCCGGAGAGCAAGACGACGCTAAAGGAGATCATCCCCATGTATTTAGGGGTGCTTTTGCAGGAGAATTTCCGGCCGTATATCGCAGAGATTATTATTGAAGGACATACGGATACAGACGGAGATTACCAGAGCAATATGACCCTGTCATATAACCGAGCTAATTCCGTAGCAAAATTCTGTATGGATGACGCTAATGGACTGACGGAGTCGCAGATTAACACTTTGCAAAAACTGATGACCGTCAATGGACGTTCTTTCAGCAATCCGATCTATCAGGCCAATTCTTCGGTGGTGGATATGGAGGCTTCCAGGCGTGTGGAGATTAAGTTCCGCCTGAAAGAAGACGAGATGATCAATAAGATCTCAGAGGTATTGAATCAACAGTAGAAGAGTAAGATGAGGCTGACGCAAAATGGAAGCTCTGTTAGAGCGTCCATTTCTCGTCAGCCTTGTCTGTTTCTAACCTCTAAAACGATTCAGACAAGCGTAGATCTCCTGGATTCTAGGTTTGGCCAGACCACACGGGATGTAGGAACCGCAGAAGGGGTCCCAGCCGTGTTTCTCCAACGTATCTGATAAAATCTTAACAATCTGACGTACGGTGCGTCTGCCGTCGATCACTTGTTCTAATCCATAGCGCAAAAGATGTGCTAAAGCGCTGGTCTGCTCAGAGTCTGCCAACTGTTCCACGTAGCGCAGATCAATAGTCTCTTTATCTAAGGAAAAAGAATCCCGGCCAAAAGTCTTGACTTTCATATGCTCATGGCGATTGTCGCCGGACTGGCGGTTGCCTCCGCGGTAATCTCGTCCGCTGCGATTTTTGTTGCGGTTATAGAGCGGAAGCGTACGATTGTAGTCCGGCGTGTGAAAACCTGGCGCTTGAATCCTGGGAGCTGTGTGCTCTTTGCAGAGTCCTTTGACCCTCTCAGTGATATCGATGGGACGGTAGCAGTCCATCTGCAGGATCTTATCTGCGATATAGAAAAAGGCACCCGAACTTCCGGCTACTAATATGGTAGAGATCCCTTCTTGTTCATAGAGATCTCTGGCACGCTCTAAAAACGGTGTAATAGGTTCTTTCTCCCGGCTGATCACTTGCTGCATAAAATCATCCCGCACCATAAAATTTGTAGCGGAAGTGTCTTCGTCAATTAAAAAGAGACGTGAGCTTGCTTCCATATTTTCCACGACTCCCGCCGCCTGAGAAGTGCTGCCGCTGGCATCCGGGGTAGAGAAGGAGAGTGTGTCTTTTTTATTAGGCAGGTCATTGATAAAAAGAGAGATATCCACATTTCGGATAGAGCGCCCATCTTCAGCACGAAGCTTTACAGCCGTCTCATCTGTAATCACATATTCCCGTCCATCTCCCGCAATATGGTTGTAGACTCCTGTCTGCAATGCTTCTAAGAGCGTGGATTTTCCATGGTATCCACCTCCCACGATCAAAGTAATACCCCGCGGAATCGCCATACCTGTGATCTCGCCTTTATGAGGAAGAACATACGTTCTTTGCATCTCAGCCGGAGAAGTGAACGGGATACTGTCTTTCATAGGAAGATCCGAGACACCGCTTTTTCTGGGCAGGATAGAACCATTCGCCACAAAAGCAACCAGTTTCTCTTCCTGGAGAATCTTGCGTATTGCCTCCTGGTCTTCGGATAAATAGACCGCAGCTTCTACCTTTTTCTCATCTAATCTGCGATAGAAGAAACTGTTTTCCACGCAGCGGGGCAAAAAGTCAAATAAGATCTTTTCTAGTTCGCCTGCATTGATCGTGCGTCCAAACGCCGGGAACCCCACATGAAAACGGGCAATCACTTTGGTATCCGTGATCTCGCAGGCGCTTCGTTCCAAGACCTCCTGTCCGCAGCGGGTGATAGAGAGCAGACCGCTTTTTCCGGAACCTTTGGCTTTGAAATTATAATCCTCAAATTGCGATGCAAATCTTCTAATAAGAAAATCCTGCAAAGCAATGCGAGAGCAGTCTTCCTTGTAGTAGTCTGCAGGAAATCCAGCTATCTTATGAGGAATCTCCACATGCAGGCTGGAAGGAGAGGCGAAAGGATCGCCCTGTACATGATCAATAAACAGATAAAAATCAGAAAACTGATAACTGCCCGCAAGAGATTTGTAGGCAGGATAACTTCTATGATCGATGGAGCGCAGGGCAGTGCGCAGCTCATTGGATGATTTCATAATGTTTCTCCTTTATAAAATGGTTGTTCTTGGAAATTACATGGTATAGTATAAAATCTTTTTAAAAGTTCGTCAATGAGATTTTGCAGCCAGTTTAACCGGGAGATAAGATAACATAATATTTTTATGTAAATAAATTGGTATGCACGAAGAGAAGGGTATAAATTTATTAACATAAAAATATTATGTAATCAAAAAAATTAAGTTTTTAAAATAGAAGAAATGGTGGTAAAATAGAGCTGTCAATAACACGTCGCAAAATGGCAGTTTTGCGACGTGATATTGACATTTTATATATTTAATTTGTCTTTCACCAGCGGACATGATACAATCAAAATCAAAAAGCTTCAGTTTTGCAACATGGTTAGGAGGGATTTTTATGTCAATGTCATATCATGAACAAATGGATCTAAAAAATATTCAAAAAATTCGGGAACTTCAAAAAGAGCTTCCCGAATTTACATCCTACTTTTTCCGGGCGATGGAGATCAAAAAAGCAACCAACACCCGCAGAAACTACGCCTATGACTTAAGCACCTTTTTTTATTTCTTAAAGACGCAACATCCGTCCTTTAAAGACAAAGAAATCCGTACTCTCCCGGTCTCCGTCCTCGACACTCTGCAGCCGATGGACATCGAAGAATATCTGTCCTTCCTCACCTATTACGAAAAAGACGGACAGACCTTTCGCAATCACGAAGAAGGCAAAGCGCGCAAATTAGCGACCTTGAATACCTTTTTTAGCTATTTTCACAAAAAAGAAATGATCCAGAAAAACGCTCCCTCCGTAGTAGATATCCCACGCGTAAAAGAAAAAAACATCATCCGCATGGATGCTCATGAGGTCGCCCGCCTGATCGACAACATCGAATCCGGCGAAAAACTCTCCAAAACCCAAAAAGTCTGGCACGCCAAAAATAAAATCCGCGACCTCGCTATCGTTGTCACCTTACTAGGAACTGGCGTTCGAGTCACCGAACTCGTAGGCTTAGACCTCTCCGACCTCGACTTCGACAACGGCTCCATGCGCGTAATCCGAAAAGGCGGCAACGAAGACATCGTCTATTTCGGCGAAGAAACCGAAGAAACTCTTCGCAACTACCTGGACGAACGCCTGCTGATAGAACCGGCTCCCGGCCACGAACAAGCCCTCTTCATCTCCCAAAACAACACCCGCATCACCGTCCGCTCAGTAGAACGCCTGGTTAAAAAATACGCCTCTACTACCACCGCCAAAAAAATCACCCCCCACAAACTCCGAAGCACCTACGGCACTGCTCTCTACCAAGAAACCGGCGACATCTACCTAGTAGCTGACGTCCTGGGTCACAAAAACGTCAACACCACCCGCAAACACTACGCCGCCATGACCGAAGACAACAAACGCCGCGCCGCCAAAGTCGTCCAATTAAGAGAAACCCCACCCTCCCCCACCAACCAATAACTTCCTTATTTTATATTAAAAAAGTAATGCCCTCTACCCAAAGAGCATTATCCCCCATCGCGGCCAAAATATTTGGCAAAGACACCTCGGCGTGTATCTGGGCTTTTGG
>CAJUGG010000022.1 GCA_910585995.1 uncultured Lachnospiraceae bacterium | reverse complement strand
TCATTATAGAAAAAGATCCTCCTGGCTGCATTCTGTCAAATGTCATATCTGACATAGATGATGTAAAATTCTGTTCGCCCACCGGCCTATTTACAAAACTGGAATTCTTCTGTACAATATCCTACGGGAACTGAAATGTAATCTGTAAAGAGGGAATGCCTATGATCAATATTGGAATCTGTGATGATGAAGCCTCCATGCGCAGACTGTTGCGCGCTCCTTTAGAGCAAAAGCTGCAGCTTCTGGGGGCGGATTACCGGATCTTTGAATATGACTGCGGCGAAACGCTTCTCACACGCCCGGAAACGGAATGGCTGGATATCTTATTTCTGGATATAGAGCTGAAACAATTAAGCGGCATGGAGACCGCCAGAAATTTGCGCAAAAGGGATTCCCATACGCTCCTGATCTTCGTGACGGCATATCCTGACTTTGTATTTCAGGGATACGAAGTCCATGCCTTTCATTATATCCTGAAACCATATGAGAATCAGAAGATCATGAAAGTATTAGAACAGGCGATAAAAGAGCTTGGACAAAACCGGGAGCACTACTTTACCCTGGAACAAAAATCGGGAACCACGAAGATCCCTGCCAAAAAAATACTTGCCTTTTCCAGTGACAGGAGAAAGATCATCATTTCTTTAGAAGATGGAAATAAACTTGAATTTTATGGGAAACTGGACGCTGTGGAGACTGACCTGCCGGATTACTTCATCCGCTGCCATAACCGTCATCTGGTGAACCTGAACTACGTCACCGCACTGGAAAAAGACGGCTGCACCTTAAGGTCACAGAGCTTTCCTGTAAGCCGCGCTTACCGGCAGTCTGTGGAGATTGCTTTTGCCCGCCTACTGTTACAGTAAACTTGCGGTTGAATTATACTAAGCTCAGATTTCTTCGGCTGTGAGTATATGATAGGAGAACGCTATGGATGTCATATCTGCTATAACTTATATCAGCAACATATTCAACTTCATATATGGTTTTTTAATCTACCGGATCCTTTCCCACTTTGCCAAACGGCGGACCGGAAGATTCTGGCAGGTCCTCGTCTATATTTCCTGCACGGTGTGCTCCGGCATGGTCATCTTTCCGAATGATTTTTTTAATATAACGTTAGACCTGATCTGGTTGATTTTTTTAATGTTGATCGCTTTTCAGGGAAGTATCTGGCAGAGACTGGCTGCCGTTGCAGTTCTCTATCCGCTGATAATAAGCCAGAATTTTTTCGTTATGGATATGATGGGTACACTGGGATCCTGGTTTGGATGGCCATTGGCTATGGATATCTTCTGTACCATAGCCGATCCCTGTCTCCATCTTATAATCTGGTACGCTATTTATAGATTTTTTATAAAGCACCTTGCTCAGACAAGACAACTGTTCGATGACAAGATCTGGATACTGCTGACTGCTATCTGTCTGGCTTCCCTGGTGAGTATCACCACCTGTATCTATTTTACGCCTCGCAAGACCTACAAGATGTGGCCTGCCGCATTCGCATGCTTTACCACCAACCTTGGATGTGTCGCCCTTGCAGAATATTTTATTATCAGTGTCCGGCAAAATATGGAGAGAAAAAATCTGATGCTGCAGAAAAGCTATTATGAAGAGCTGGAACAGAACCAAACGGCGATTCGGAAGATCCGCCACGATATGAACAATCATCTG
>CAJUGG010000021.1 GCA_910585995.1 uncultured Lachnospiraceae bacterium | reverse complement strand
CCTTTGCAGCTGTATTTCTTTACTATTGTACCATAAAATACCACCATCCATCTAAAAATTTTGTATAAAATTCAATAATTATTATGATACAATAAGGCACTGACTATGCACTTTCCTTTGGTCATTTGCATAGTCAATGCCTGTACAGACTGACTTTTTCATCTAGCGGGGAAACTTGAACCTCAGAGCAAATTTTGCAGGCCTGTATCCTTGTCTGGCGGCCTCCCGCATCAGATCAAGCCCTTTCTCTTTGTCCTCTTCCACCCCTTCTCCTGTCGCGTAGAGTGTGCCGCAGATATATTTTGCCTCCGCATTCTCCGGGCTGTCCGATGCTTTGGCAGCTTTTTCACACCAATATAGTGCTTTGGCATAATTTTTATCGGTTCCCACTCCTTTATAATACATCTTTCCGCAGAGCAACCAGGCTTTTACACAATCTCCACTTCCGGCTTTTTCAAACCAATCCAGTGCTTTTTGGCGGTCCTTTTTTGTCCCTTCTCCGTGGTAATACATCCATCCGCACTGGAGCTGTGCATTTACCTCTCCTTTGTTTCCTGCTTCTTGATAGATGCTAAGCGCCCTTTTTTTGTCCTTTTTGACACCTTCGCCATGATAATACATGCCTCCAAGCTGATATAAAGCTCCTAAATGTCCATTGCGCACTGCTTCTTCGTAATTTTTGAACGCTTTTTTAGGGTTTTTCCAGGTTCCCTCTCCATGCTGATACATCCATCCACACTGATACTGAGCCTGTACATGATTCCCGCCTGCGGCCTTCTTCAGATAGTCAAATGCTTTGGCATGGTCTGCCTTGATTCCCTCTCCTATGTAATACATCATGCCGCGGGCATACTGCGTACTTGCATCTCCCCAGGGAGCGGCTTTCTCGTACCAGTACAGTGCTCTGGTATAGTTGACCTTTGTACCTCTGCCCTGACAATTCATGTCTCCGCACAGATGCTGGATCTCCGGATTGCCTTCTTCTGCCACCTGCTCCAGCCAGTACAGCGCCTTCTCCTGATCCTTTTCATCCTTCGACTGCGCAAACATCTGCCCGCACTTAAGCTTTGCTTTCTTGTGTCCCTGACGGGCAGCCTGCTCAAACCAGTGCAGCGCCTCCTTTTCATTGCCAGCATCAAAATAAGCTTCTCCGCAAAAATACTGCGTCGCTATCAGTACCTCTTTCTCGATATCCCTGTACATCAGAAGCATCTCATACCAGTATGCTTCCATCTGATAGTCTCTCTCTTCTCTGCAATGTCTTGCCAAAGCATAGACCTCTTCCACTGACATCTTTGGCCGCGTCTGGTTTTGTAGAACATCGCTCTGTACATCCTCTGCCAGTTCTTCTTTTTCAAAACCATCTTCCATTATGATTTTCCTGCCTGTTTTTCTTTTTTCTTTCTGAAGAAATCATCCACTCGTTTACGGATCTCGGTTGGCTTTAGATATTTTAACAGATAACCCTCCGGCTTTAGCTCCAGCACCTTTCTCACACTCTCCGGATCATCCCGGCTGGTAAGAAAAATCACAGGGACATCTGCAAATTCCTTCTCTGAACGGAGCATCTCCAACACATATCTTCCGTCACAGACTGGCATATCATAGTCCAAAAGCACCAGATCTGGTTTGTCCAGAGAGATCGCGCGAATAGCAGCTACTCCTGACTGAACTGCAGATACTTCATAGTCGTTTACCAACAGCCTTCTTATTCCTTCCCGTATCGTCATGGAATCATCCACCAACAGAATCTTGGACTTTGTACTCTTCTTTATTTCCTTAAAATACTTCTGTGTCTGTATCACCTCATTCTGGACTGCCAGCGGTGTTCCAAGTCCCGTCTCAATCAGATGCGGTGCAATCACACAATATGAGAAATATCCTTCTTCTGTCCCAAACAGCAGGCTGACCTGCGGCTTCTCCTTCTCAAAGATCTGCCGGAACTGATCATAAGTTAAGAGACTCTCTTCCTGCATCTCATAAGACTCCACCGATGGAAAATGTGACATCACATACCAGACAAGCTGGCTGGCACTGTACCTGGCTGCATTAATCAACATCACATCCATCTTCGAAGAAGGTACTCCCATCAGTTTTCCGATGGTATTTATCAGAATCTTTTCTTCTAAGACGAGGATGATCTCCCATTTCTTCTGGTCCTGCTCTCTGCCATAGACCAGACGGTAATAGATCCCTTTTCCAAATCTCTCACCATCATAAGTCTCACTGATCACCCAGGACTTTAAGCCGAACATCTGCTGCAGACGTTCCATAATCACTGTCTTCATGGATTCCAGTTCCTGTGCAGGCAGAAGCTCTTCCCATCTGCTTGCATCATCCCCGACGATTGCATGGTCTTCTGTCA
The DNA here is from genome assembly GCA_910585995.1 of uncultured Lachnospiraceae bacterium. GTDB lineage: Bacteria > Bacillota > Clostridia > Lachnospirales > Lachnospiraceae > Hominiventricola. The sequence continues at coordinate 9,400 of CAJUGG010000021.1, read as the reverse complement.
TGCTATGTCCGATCAGCCACCCCGCACACACTGCCAAAAAGTGATCGACTGCTCCTGGCGAATAGTTAGAACGCTTTAACTCCTCCTCCAAAGCCGGGAGCGTCCTGTCCCGAAAATCTTTATGAATCCTCTTATGCATCTTCAGATTCTTATATTCAATTAATTTCATGTAGTTTTCTTCATCTGTAAAATGCCGGATCGCATGTTCATAAAAGTAGTGAATCCCTTCTTCATATGCTTTCGCACTTTTTTGTTCCTCGTTTCTGAGGAGGAAAAGCCTGTTAATGATCGAGAACAGTCTCCTATGCTCTTTGTCGATCGCATCAACTCCAATATTAAACTCGTCTTTCCATACTAGCTGCTTATCCATACCACTCCTCCTTTGGCCGTCAAGTTTATACAAAATTTTATGAAATCTGTATTTATCGCTAGATATTATACCATATCATTTGGAATTTTTAAACAAGGAATTAACTAATTTTACCTGCGAAAAATGAAACTTAAAAAGAGTTGACACTCTCAATACTATTATATTCCAAAAAGTGACAAATGATTTTTGAATATGGGAAAAATAAATGTCAAAAAAACAAGGACCCCGCGGGTGTGATCCTTTAAGGTCCTGGCTTGTTTCATTTTTCTTTCCCTTATCCGGGATCATGCCTCTCAGAGAGACAATGACTCCATATCCTCTTTTTTACAGGATTATTTCCCCGAAAATGATTTTCCAATTGAGTAAATCTGTATGATGTAGTAAAATATAATAAAAGGGGCAGATAACAATGGACAATATAATGATAACAAACACACCATATGATGATGTGTTCCGCACGCTGTTAAATGACTGCAGTTCTCTCATCATCCCTGTGATCAATGAGATGTTCGGGGAGCACTATTCAGGACAAGAAAAAATCGTCTTTTCCCCAAATGAGCACTTTCTGAACCAGCAGGGCGGGAATGAAGAGGAACGGATTACAGATACCAGTTTCAGGATAGAAGGAAAAGAAACCAAAAAATACCATCTGGAATGTCAGAGCAGTACCGATAACAGTATGCTGGTCCGGTTTTTTGAGTATGACACTCAAATCGCTCTGGATGAAGGTACAATCAAAGGAAATATCCTTACTGTGACACTGCCACATTCCGCTGTATTGTTTTTGAGACATCATGCCTCAACACCTGATACGCTGAAAATCAGGATGGTAACACCCGGAGGAACTGTGGAATATGAGCGGGATCAGGCAAAGCTGAAAGCCTTACAGGAAGAATATGAATGGATTAAAAATAAACTGGAGGAACTCGCAAATCAGGGAGCAATCAGTGAATACACAAGATGTACCATTATTGACATGTCGAATAAAGTATTGGAGCACATCGCTGTAAAATACGATTCTGTTAAGGAAGGAGTGAAAGCAGTCATGGGTGGAAAAATTCTGGAATATGAAGCAAAGACCATAAAACGGGAAGGTATTGAGCAAGGCGAAGATAAACTTTCCAGACTAATCACAAAACTGATGGAGAACAATCGGTCACAGGATGTAATCAAGGCTACGCAAGATAAACAGTATAGGAATAAATTATACGCGGAATATCTTATTGACCAATCATAAGAATCCTATATTATCAAAAAAAGAAACCAACTCAAGTCTGTGGGAGTGGGAGTATAAAATAAAGTGTGCGGCATTGGAAAACAATTACTGGATTATGTGAAAGGCATCAAATCCACTATGCGTTTACGTGTTTACCAGAAGAATACACGAGCTGTATCTTTTTACCAAAGAGAACAATTTCTGATTGAATCCGAGAACATAGATCATATGACTAATGAAAAAGAATATATTATGGTTTGGAATAAATAAATCAAGGAATTCGGTATTATCTGAAGAGAATAAGAGGACCTTGAAGGTGTAATCCCCCAAGGTCCTCAATTTGTTCATTCTATTACAATATTTAGTTCTGTTCTACTTATCAGAAAGCGCCGCCTGTGCCGCTGCGAGTCTTGCGATTGGGACGCGGTACGGGGAACAGGATACGTAGTTCAGGCCTACTTTGTGGCAGAACTCTACGGAAGACGGATCTCCGCCATGCTCGCCGCAGATGCCCAGTTTGATGTCTGGTCTGCTTGCACGGCCCAGTTCTGCTGCCATCTTCACCAGTTTGCCCACGCCGGTCTGATCCAGACGTGCAAATGGGTCGGACTCGTAGATCTTTGCTTTATAGTAGGAATCCAGGAATTTGCCAGAGTCGTCACGGGAGAAGCCGAAGGTCATCTGGGTCAGGTCGTTGGTTCCAAAGGAGAAGAACTCTGCTTCTTTTGCAATCTCGTCTGCGGTCAGTGCTGCACGCGGAATCTCGATCATTGTTCCGATATGATACTGAATATCGCTGCCTTTTTCCTTCTTGACAAGTTCTGCAGTCTCTTCCACGATCTTCTTTACAAAATTCAACTCTTTGCGCTCGCCTACCAGAGGAATCATAATCTCTGGTACGATATCAAATCCTTCTTCTCTCTCTACTTCAATCGCTGCTTCCATCACCGCGCGGGTCTGCATCTTGGCAATCTCTGGATAGGTAACTGCCAGACGGCATCCACGATGACCCATCATCGGGTTGAACTCATGCAGCTCATTGCATTTTGCCTTTACATCTGCTACGCTTAAGCCCATATCTGCTGCCAAAGCCTTAATATCTTCCTCATCGGTCGGCACAAACTCGTGCAGTGGCGGATCCAGATAACGAACAGTCATCGGTCTGCCCTTCAGAGCCTTATACATCGCCTTAAAGTCTTCTTTCTGGAATGGAAGCAGTTCCATCAGCGCTGCTTCTCTTGCCTCCTGATTGTCAGAGAGGATCATCTTACGAATCTTCGGAATCCTGTTCGGATCAAAGAACATATGTTCTGTTCTACAAAGCCCGATTCCTTCTGCACCCAGACGTACTGCATTGGCCGTATCTGCCGGCGTATCTGCGTTGGTACGTACGCTTAAGCGACGGAACTTGTCCGCCCAGCCCATGATCCTCTGGAAGTTGCCGGTAATCGCTGCTTCTTTTGTCGGGATATCCCCTTTATAAATCTTACCTGTTGTACCATCCAGAGAGATATAATCTCCCTCTACAAAATGATGGCCGCCCAGGTCAAACCATTTCTCTTCTTCTGAGATCTTAATTTCACCACATCCGGATACACAGCAAGTTCCCATACCACGAGCCACTACGGCTGCATGGCTTGTCATACCGCCGCGTACAGTCAGGATACCTTCTGCTGCATGCATACCCTCGATATCCTCCGGTGAGGTCTCCAGACGAACCAGGATGACTCTCTCGCCTGCTTCATGAGCTGCCTTTGCATCTTCTGCGGTAAAATACACTTTACCTGCCGCTGCACCCGGAGAAGCCGGAAGTGCCTCGCCAATCACTTCTCCTGCTTTTAATGCTGCGGTATCAAAGGTCGGATGCAGCAGCTGATCCAGAGACTTCGCCTCGATACGAAGCACTGCCTCTTCTCTTGTGATCATGCCCTCATCCACCATATCGCAGGCAATCTGAAGCGCGGCCGGAGCAGTTCTCTTGCCGTTACGGGTCTGCAGGAAATACAGGTGTCCTTCCTGAATCGTGAACTCCATATCCTGCATATCGCGGTAATGGTTCTCCAGTTTGGTGGCAATCTTCATAAATTCTGCATAGCACTCCGGAAGATCTTCTGCCAGTTTGGTGATCGGCTGCGGTGTACGCACACCTGCCACCACGTCTTCTCCCTGTGCATTGATCAGATACTCGCCAAAGATTCCTTTCTCACCGGTGGACGGATTACGGGTAAATGCAACACCGGTTCCGGAGGTGTCACCCATATTTCCAAATACCATCGCCTGTACATTGACAGCGGTTCCCCAGTCACCAGGGATATCATTCATACGGCGATAGACAATCGCACGATCATTGTCCCAGGAACGGAACACAGCCTTTACCGCACCCATCAGCTGCTCTTTGGGGTCCTGCGGGAAATCTTCTTTCTTTGCCTCTTTATAGACTGCTTTAAAACGGTTAATCAGCTCTTTTAAATCATCTGCTGTCAGCTCGGTGTCAAAATGAACGCCTTTTGCCGCTTTCAGCTCATCGATGATCTTCTCAAAATAGGACTTCGGAACCTCCATAACCACGTCCGAATACATCTGGATAAATCTACGATAGGAATCATAAGCAAATCTTGGATTCCCTGTCTTCTTTGCAAAACCTTCCACGGACACATCATTCAGACCCAGGTTCAGGATGGTATCCATCATACCTGGCATAGAAGCTCTGGCACCAGAACGCACTGATACCAATAACGGATCTTCAGTATCGCCAAATTTCTTGCCCTGAAGTCCCTCTAAAAATACCAGCGCAGCCATAATCTGCTCTTCAATCTCATTGGAGATCCGCTCTCCATTCTCATAATAATCTGTACAAGCCTCTGTCGTCACGGTAAATCCCTGCGGGATCGGTAAGCCAAGGTTGGTCATCTCTGCCAAGTTTGCCCCTTTACCACCCAACAGGTTTCTCATGCTGGCATCTCCTTCTTTAAAAAGATACACCCATTTTGCCATTACATGCCCTCCTAAAAATAAAATAATAATGCAAAATCCCGCAAATATGATAAAGTTCTTCATCATTCGCGAAAAAAAAGCGCATCGTGTAACCGTAGGCTCCCTCTGCGCACATAATTAGCATATCATATTTCAGTGAAAAGTCAACCCATATTTGTACTGTTTTCACATATTTTTCCTGATTGCACCGCCAAATTGATATATTTTTAACAAAAATAACTACAAAAAACATCCCGTAACCAACGTGATTACGGGATGTAAAAATGTCTCTAACGATAGGTATCGCGTTTAAGCACCAAGTGTTTTGGTACGCCGTTGACCATCAGAGGAGTCAGTTCTCCCATGATCAGTGGACGTGCATAATCCACATAGCCCTGAAGGACGTCTGTGCCGTCCTCTGAGATCCACTCAGCCGGAACTGGTTTCTCCACATTGGCAATCTGATGGATGTCATGGATGCCATACGTAACTTCGTACGGGCTTCTCTTATTTACTTCAATGGTGATCATCATGCCGGTCTTGCCCTCGTCTGCTGCCTTGCAAGCCAAATAACCAACGCTGAATGCCTCATTGATATCATTCAAAGATGCGATATGGGTCGCTGCTCTTTGCAGAGTAGAGAACTCGATTGCACGAGTCTTAAGACCGGTGTCTGCTGCAATCTTATTCGCCAGAGTCACTGCACAGCCAGACAACTGTTTGTGGCCAAATGCATCCACAAAGTCAGCGCCGCCGCCAAGCTCACATACAAAGCGTCCGTCTGCTAATTTCACACCCTCAGATACTGCTACCACAACCGAACTCTTCTTCACGGACAGATCTTTGATCCTTGCCAAGAAATCGTCATAGTCAAAGGTCTTCTCGGGCAGATAAATCAGGTCTGGTCCTTCACAGTCTTCATCTCTGGACAGAGCAGCCGCAGCGGTCAGCCATCCTGCATGACGTCCCATGATCTCGCAGATCAGGACGGTAGGTTTCTCAATACCGAAGGAAGAGTTGTCGCGGATCACTTCTTTAAGAGAAGCGGCAATATATTTTGCTGCAGAGCCATAGCCTGGGCAGTGGTCTGTGATCGGCAGGTCGTTGTCGATGGTCTTTGGAACGCCCATAAAACGCTGTTTCTTTCCTTTTTTTGCTGCATAGTCGGACAGCATCTTGATGGTGTCCATGGAATCATTTCCGCCGATATAGAACAGACATTCGATCTCGTATTTATCCATGATCTCAAACATCTTGTCATAGACTTCCTCATTGCCCTCAATCTTTGGCAGTTTATAACGGCAAGAGCCAAGAAAAGCAGAAGGAGTTCTCTTTAAGATCTCTACATCCGCATCATTCTTTACATATTCTGACAGATCTACGATATCCTCAGCCAAAAAGCCCTGAATACCATGATGCATACCATAGATTTTCTTTACTCCAAGCTCTTTTGCAGCAGAAAATACGCCTGCTAAAGAGGAGTTGATTACTGCGGTCGGTCCGCCGGACTGACCTACGATAATGTTTCCTTTCATGTTCGTATACCTCCGTATATTGTTCTCTATGCACTGCTTATGTGTCATATGCACTATCACTTTATCATATTTCCCATTATTTCACAAGCATCAGAATATAAACTTATCTGCAAAATATGCTTCTAACTCTTCAATCTTCACCCGTTCTTGTGCCATGGAATCCCGGTCACGCACTGTTACACAGCCGTCTGTCTCAGATTCAAAATCATAAGTGACGCAATACGGTGTACCGATCTCGTCCAGACGACGATAACGTTTGCCAATATTGCCTCTGTCATCATACTCACAGTTATACTTTTTTGAAAGCTGCGTATAGATCTTCTCTGCGCCCTCTGCCAGTTTTTTCGACAGCGGAAGTACACCGATCTTCACAGGAGCCAGAGCCGGATGAAAACGAAGCACTGTACGCATCTCACCGCCTTCTAACTGCTCCTCATCATAAGCGGAGCAAAGGAATGCCAGTACCACGCGGTCTGCGCCCAGAGACGGCTCGATGACATAAGGAATGTATTTTTCTTTCAGTTCATCATCAAAATAGCTCATATCCTCTCCGGACGTATTCTGATGCTGTGTCAGGTCATAATCCGTACGGTCTGCAATGCCCCACAGTTCTCCCCAGCCAAACGGGAATAAGAACTCAATATCGGTGGTTGCCTTGCTGTAGAAGCACAATTCTTCCGAGGAATGATCCCTTAGCTTGATCTCCTCTTCCTTGATGCCAAGGCTTAAGAGCCAGTCACGGCAGAACCCTCTCCAGTACGTAAACCACTCCAGATCACTGCCCGGCTTGCAGAAGAACTCCAGTTCCATCTGTTCAAATTCTCTAGTACGGAAGGTAAAGTTGCCTGGGCTGATCTCATTCCGGAAAGATTTTCCCACCTGAGCGATGCCAAACGGTACTTTCTTACGGGAAGTTCTCTGTACATTTTTAAAGTTGACGAAAATGCCCTGTGCGGTCTCAGGTCTTAGATAGATGGTGTTTTTCGCATCCTCTGTCACGCCCTGGAAAGTCTTAAACATCAGGTTAAACTGCCGGATATCGGTAAAATCTTTTTTCCCGCAGCTTGGGCAGACGATATCATGTTCGTCAATATATTGTTTCATCTTTTCCTGAGACCAGCCGTCTACCGAACCTTCGATCTCAACATTGTGCTCTGACAGATAATCTTCGATCAGTTTATCGGCGCGGAAACGCTCCTTGCAGGCTTTACAGTCCATCAGTGGATCAGAAAAGCCTCCCAAATGCCCGGAAGCCACCCAGGTCTGGGGATTCATCAGAATCGCACAGTCCACACCTACATTGTAGGGATTTTCCTGTACGAATTTCTGCCACCAGGCTTTTTTCACATTGTTTTTCAGCTCCACGCCCAGATTGCCATAGTCCCAGGTGTTGGCAAGACCTCCATAGATCTCACTGCCCGGATATACAAAACCGCGGTTTTTGGCCAGAGCTTCAATTTTGTCCATTGTCTTTTCCATGTGATTCTCTCCTCATTCTTTGTTCATGACAATAATTGGAAGGAGTGCCAGTGCTCCTTAATAGATAATATAGGCATATTCCTCTTCATCATCCATGGACATCACTTCTGCCATATGTTCAGAAATGATCTCCACGTTGTTGCTGACATATTTAATGGTGCTTTCTAACTGGATAAAGCCTTCAGACTGTACAATTACTACATGATTGTCTTTTTTTTCTGTCACATCGGTGGTGGTAAATTCGGTGGACTCGGCGTCTTTGAACAGCATGTCAAAGGGAAGGCCTTCGTCTAAGGCTTCGTCGATGGTTCCTAAGAAACAGTATTCTTCGGAGTATTGTTCGTAGGCATCGGCGTTGTCGAATTGCAGCAGAAGGTATAGGGTGTCGTCTTCTAGTTCTAAGCGCTCGATGTCGATAGCTGGTTCGCTGAACATGTTGTTGTGATTGTCGACCTCTTTTTTAATCATGGACTCGAACTCGGAGAAGCTGTAGTAGTCTTTTTCAAAGCTTTCTACGACTGCCGAGATGAGTGTTCCGTCTTTTTGTATGTACAGGGATGTCACGGATGGGTCGAACGATGAGTTGCAGCCGGTCAGTAATAGAGTGACCAGCGTGAGGGTGCACAACAGGGTGCAGAAACACTTTTTCATTCATTAATCCTCCTCGTATGTGTATGGGATGGGAGCAGGGAATAGGGGGCAGCGAGCTGGCGCTCGGCTGAAATGGCAGCGAGCTGACGCTCGGCTGCGGAGATGAGAGACGGCGGGGCTGGCCCCGGCCTTGCAGGCTACGGACTGGGAAGCCTAACCCGCAGTGTAGCTCGATTGCGCTTCGCTCCATCTCGCTCACGGGCTTCGCCCTATGGAAGATCAGATCAAAGCGGCGACTTACATGCGAGCATGACGACGCCGCTTTGATCTGATCTTCCGCACTGCTCATTGGCATACGGGTACATTATACACAACCTACAAGCAAGTTTCAAGTATTTCGAGAGATTTGAACTGATGTTCTATGTATTGTTTTCGAAGCCAAGTGACTACTTTTTGAAACTCTTTTTGTACTTCTTCGGTTAAGGTGAAGGTGTAGAGTTTTTCTACTGAGGATGCTACGACGTATTGGAGTGCATATTCGGTGGAGGGGTGGAGTTCCCAGGAGGTGAATTGTTCAAAAGTATGGGGACATTCACCGCTTAGGACCATGGCTTTTAGTTCGTAGACTGGTCGTATGAGTTTTCTGGGCAGGGCGGGGACGGTTAAGGCCCGCAGGGACTGGTAGACTAATTTTAACAGATCTTTGCAGTCCGCATTTTCTCTGGCGTAGTAGCCGGCAATCTCCAGAAAATATTGTCCGTAACAGGCACCTTCAAAATCCTGCATTAGTTCTTCAAAATAATTCTTGACGTTTGCCTGGGTGATGCTGTAGGAAGTCCTGCCTTCGTAGATCTGAAACTCTCCAAAGGTAAATACATTGGCTGGTGCCATCAGAGGGCTGCCGGGCCTTCTTGCCCCTTTGGCAAAGGCTCGGATCTTTCCTCTTTCTTTGGTTAGTAAAACTACTAATTTATCATATTCCCCTACCGGCGCGGCAGACAATACTATACCGGTGATCGCCGATGCCTGACTGCTCATGTCTCTCTCCTATCTGTTTCGCTTTCATCTCTTCTGTCTTGTATACCAGATAATCCCGTATATTCCCGGTGTGCGCAAATCGATCCCAACTATCCATCAACTGACTTGAACCTCCGCTTTCTTTTGTCTATGTGTACTCATAGAATCTCCAAAGCGATCTGGTCCTATACTTCTTTCTTGTCATATCCAAAATTTTTT
>CAJUGG010000020.1 GCA_910585995.1 uncultured Lachnospiraceae bacterium | reverse complement strand
TCCTTCCGGGCACGATCCGGGCTTACGCTGATTTAAGTTCCGCTCCTGCCCTTCTCGTACCCCTTCATCTGGAAGCACTTTTTGACGCCTTCTGCGTCCAAAACTCCTTCCGGGCACGATCCGGGCTTACGCTGATTTTAAGTTCCGCTCCAGTTTTTCCAGAACCCTGTCTCTGGAAGAATGTCCGGTCGCTTTGCGTCCTGACATTCTTCCGGGTTCTGTAAAAACTTACGCTGATTTATCAAGTTTCTTCTTCATGATAGTGCCGCCTTTATTTGTCCTGGGTAGGTAATGCTGATGGTTCCGCCTCCGTTGGAGCAGATTAATTTGCTGTCGTTTGTGAGGCAGGGCTGGCCGCCTATCAGGACTGAGGGGGCTGTTGGGGTCCATGTGCCTGCTGGGATCAGGACGCAGGGCTGGGGAGTCAGTACTCCCATGGCGGCTGCGGTGGCTGCGGCTACTTGCGGGTTTGCAAGAGATGTGCACATCCCAAAGGGAGTGATGCTGGACGGCTGTGCGTCCTGAATCGTCGCCACAGGCTTTCCTTCTGCCATGCAGACCGGGGAAGCGGCGCTTATGGTTCCTGGCGCACTGCCAAACGAACACAACGCACTCGCTCCTGTCACTACCAACTGTGCCATATGGATTCACCTCACTGTAATGTCTGCTCCGGATGATGGAAATCCACCATCTGAAATCTCACTTCTTCACCTGCCACATATCGAACCAGATAGAGAAGGCGTTCCCCGTCATCCCTTACCCGGATACAGTAATCTCCCTCGTTTGTGACTGTTCCAAAGATCACTCTGGATATGGGAGCGTTGACAGAAAAGGGTTCTTTGAAAGGATGCTCAATCTTTACCGCGTCCTTTGCTATTTCTTTCACAATGGTAAAAGGTTCATAAGATTCTCTCTCCAGATGAATCAGGCCATAATAGATCCCATCCATCCCCAGACCATGTGTGCCAAACAGCTTCAGGATCCGTCTTCGTTCGTCAAAGCTGCTGACGCATCCACAAGTTGCATACATGTTGACTGCTTGTATCGACGCAAGACCCGGAAGCCTGCCGCAGAGCGTGCGCACCGGCTGTCCTTTCAGCATATTCTCTGACGGAATCAGGAACACTTCCTGTATGGGCATCTGTGCATCGAGCTTTTCGTACTGGATCGATATCTTACAGGGATCATATCCATACACAAATATGTCCAGTTCAAAGTCCTCCCGCGGACTGTTTAAGAAGACATAATTGCCGCTGCCTCTGGAAAGAGGACGGACTACTTCACTCTGTTTGAAAAATCGGACATTCCTCTCCTCCACTACGGCTCCGGTCGTCGTATCCAGCAGCCGGATCAACAAGTCAAGCCGGAAACGGATCCTGGATGTCTCCATCTGTTAAGCTTCCCCTCCTTCCTCTCCTGCAATATGCAGTCCAAAACTGGCATCCACCACGCGCGGCGTGTTGATTACCACTTCACTGGACAGAAATACGGGCGCCGCCTTATAGAACAAGCTGATCTGATAAGGTTTGTTGATCGCCTGCCACACCCGCACTTTTTCCTCCAAACTTATCTTCGCCTGAGACAGTATAATGGGAGGTTCCTGCGTGTCCAGCCAGGACTGCAGCTGGTTCGGAAGGACTGAATTGTTGTCACCTACAATCTGTGCCACTCTTCCGATGATTTTCTGTATATCCGGCGCCTTTAATCCCATCTGGGAGGAGCCATTAATAAATACCATATAGTAGAGACCATATGGTCTTGGCGGTCTTTGCAGCTGCACCCTTCCCTTTTGAATAAAGGGCTGTTGGGTGACATCGCTCTCTTCCCGGATATCGTACAGATACAGTCCTAAGATATAGTCTACATCCTGATCTGCCGGGGAAGAGATCTCGATATTGTTGGGAGATGGTATCGGCTCCGGACACATCTTCTGACGCAGGGTCCGTACGATATAGGAGCTGACATCTGCGATAATGGGATAATCTGCCATGTTGTTTAAGCTCCTTCCTCTATGGCTGCCAGAATCGCTTTTTTCAGCACAGACGCTTTAGGTCCAAGGCATACGCCATAATCTGTATTTTCTATATAGACTGCTTCGCAGGAAAAATAAGATCCAGCATCCTCTTCGGACAGATACGGCGTCCCGTCCTGCATCTTGACAGGAGCATGCAGTTCTTTGATCTGGCCGTCTAAGAGTGATACTTCTCCTCTATGAATGGTAAAACGATAGACCATCTGTTTTTTGGATAACAGGACCTCGGTGCGGGAATCGCTGTAGAGATAGCGATATCCTGTACTCGATGCGATCAGAGGCAATGGTATGTATCTTTCTGCTTCTTTCTTTAGCTTTTGATACAGCCAGGGATTACCTTCCTGAATGCCTTCATTGACCAGTCTTCTGGCCAGGGCCGCGGCTGTTTGGTTCCCGGACTGCCCCAGGGAATCAAGCGCTGCGATTGCTGCAGCCTTCTGGCTGTCATTCATATTATCAAACGTCTGTTCTAGCCCGTTTTCTATTGCATTGATCAGATCTTCTTCTGCATCCATCGTCGAAGAGGCATCTCCATCCCCGGCATCGCTGTTTGTTCCGTCTGCCCCGGCGCCTTCCGCTTCGGCACCTGTCTGATCCCCGGCTGGTCCGGTGTCTGTCTGGCTTCCATCTGTCCCGGCTTCGTCTTCAGAGGTTCTGCCTCCGCTCGTACCTGTGCCTCCTGAGCCGCTGTCTCCTCCTACAGCACTTGTCGTACCGCCCTGACTGCCGCCCTGTGCACTGCCTTCTCCTGCCGCACTCTCTGCGCCTTGTGCATCTCCGCCAGTCCCGCCGTATTGTCCATGCAGGCTGCTTTCTCTGCTTTCATTGATCGCTTCCTGCGCCTTGGCGATCAGATCCCGGTTGTCTGTGCCGGATGCCTCCAGCTTGTCACAGATCTCCTGAATTGCACTCTCTGCGCCCAGGGCCGCCAGCGCGTCAAGCTTACCGGCGATACTGTCTGTGGAACCTTGATTCCCTTCTGCGATCTCTGAGAGTGCAGCGTCTTTGAGCCGCCCGATGTTGTTAAGCACCGAAGAAGTGCCTGCCAGATTCGCTGCCCTGGCGCGGTCCGCAGCAGAGCTTGTGCTGCTTGAAAGAACCGCCTGCAAAGCCTTCTGCGTCTCTTCGATCTCCTGATCCACCTGCGCGATCATCACTTCGTATTTTCTGACGCTGCTTAGGTCGTTATGGTCCAGCGCCTCTGTCTGCTCCTGCAATAGCTTTGTCTTTTTCTGCTCTAATTTCTGCATATCCGAGGCCATATCCTCTTCTTTCTCTTCGACAGAGTGGGCCAGCTCTTTGAGCCAGAGGATATGAGCATCGATGCTCTCCGTTGCTTTCGGTTTAAAATCATCTGAGGCCACTTGGGGATAGAGTTCTTCTGCATAGGTGATTCTCTGATAGGAAAATTCTGCCGCGTCACTGGCGGGCTGCCGCTTGGTCTTGGCCTGCAAAAGGTACTGAAGTTCTAAGCGGGCAGCATCTGTATCCGCCTTCTGATCCTCTAAGACCTGTTCGATCACTGTCTGGCCGGAACGATTGGCTACGGCTGTCTCATAGGCCCCTGCGACCCCCTGCGAGAGTTTCTGGGCATATTTTACATCGGCCTGGCTGATCAGTTCTCCATTCAAGAGCAGAAGCTCTGCATCTGCATCCGCCACAATATCCTCTTCGATATGATAGAGATGTTTAAGCTCTAACAGCAAAGATTCCATCTCATTGCTGTAGCCTCCTGCCGCCATCTCCACCACAGCCATGCTCTTTTCATACTCTGCCTGTTTGAGAATGGTACTTCCTTCTTCTAACATCGTCCCAGAATATTTGATATAACTTTCCTGACAATTTTGTATCGAAGTGCCGATGGCATCGATCACACCTGCATTTTCTACAAACTGCTGGTCATCATATTTATCAACTTCTTTTTCCTCTTCCTCATCTTCGCTCTCTTTGCCGTCTTCGTAGAACTGAGAGCCTGCGCAGATATCCTGCAGAATACTTAATTCATTCCCATCCATCTCCGTCAGCCGGTAGAAAATCTCCGCCCTTCGTCTCGCATCCACTTTGCTCATCAGTTTGCTGACAATCTCTGCCAGTTCCTCTTCTTTGGAAACTCTCAGGCTCTCATAGCAGCTCTGAAGACCCAGAAGCTGCAGATCACAGGCCTCTGTGGTCTCATTTCTCAGATTGAGACTGAAAAAATCCCGAAGCTTTTTAAAATAATAACGGTCCACACCCGTACTGTCTGAGGAAAACACATTGCTGTACTGGATCTTCAGAGGCTCTAGCTCCGGCAGGCTGTAGAGGTCATAGGGGGATGGTTCACTGAAGATATTGATGCTATGTTCATCTCTGGCATCCCTTGTGATCCCGTCTGAACCCGTACAGCAAGTCACCCACAGATCTGCCATCTCTTCTGCCTGTGCCACTCTTCCCTGCCCGGACAGATCTGAAAGTCCGACGGCATCTGTGATATCCATCCAGGTGCCTGAGGCCAGTTCAGATTTATAATAAACATTCATCTGATTGGAATCCGAGGCGCTCTCCAATGCTTTTTCATAGAGTTCATCCGTCAGAGCCTGAAGATGAATCAAATACGTCCCAATCAGCAGCGTGGAGTCTTCGATGGTATGAGAAGCCGCATATTCCTCATACCGCACAGCCTGCGCTTCATCAAACACTTTGCCGAACACTATCTGCTGGCACAAAAACCACATAAGGACACATCCGCCTATGATCTTTCTTTTGTGTTTCATGGTTCCTCCTGACCTTGCTGATCTCTCATCAGCTTTTGACTACGGGTCTCAAAATAACCGGTGTATTTCATCTGTTCCTGCGTATCAAAAAATTCGACGGTCAACTCTTCCTCACTTCCCTGTATCAGAGACAGATGCCGAAATTCCGTCTCGACAGGCACCAGTTCTTCTCCTAACAGATATTGATCTTCCTGATTTTTGATCCGGTAATAGCCAATCTCCTCTGACGCATAAGGCCTCAGTGTGATACGCAAAAGCCCTGTGGTCGGATTTCTCTGCATGGTATAGGTTCCGATCTCCAGGCCCTCCTGCTCCCTGATTGTGTAATCTTTCACAATCTGGAGCGGCCCGCTGTAGACGTCGGGATCGATCACACAGTCATCCACAAACTGATCGCCGTTGTAAAAGCGGATCTTTACCTCTGTCACCTGATCCACGGCAAGCCCCAGATGCTGGATAGACTGGTCCACCGCTGTGCGGCTGCCGACCTGCACCTGATCGCACCACAGTTCATACTGTGTCACTTCCCACTCAGCATCCGACGGGATACTGACCCCTAAGCGAAATGCCTGCTGCTCCACAATGGGCTGGATATAATAATATGCCCCGTCTGCATATTCTTCGTCCACATAACTCTCACCGCCCGCTCCTGCCTGCAGGCTCGCTTCTGTCCCCGCAAGAAGGGCTGTCACGCCCCCGCAGGTCAGACGGTCAAAGGAATACAGCGCCTCGGAGTAGTCACCGAGTGCTTCATACATCTCCTTTTGGGTCTCCTCATAGTCTTCCAGAGAAGACTGATATTCTTCATAGGTCAGCTCTCCCAGACGATTTAACACTTCCTCTGCCTGCAAGCTCTTTCTCCCCTCTTCCACCTGTTCGGTCAAAGTCTCCCAGACATTGCGCATACTGACCAGGTTGTTAAAGCTCTCTTCCACCTGTGCTCTTAGAGACTGCTCTTCATTTTGCTTCTCCAAAAGTGCGTCCTGATACTCCAATGCCGCCTCATACAACGCATAGGGTTCGTCTTCCACATAGCGGATACCGGAGAGTTTCCCCTTGAACCACTCTTTGGGAATCCTGATAAATAAGATCCTTACATTTCCCTGCCAGGGTTTGTCAATTGCCGTTAAAAACGCCTCATACTGCTGTTTAAATGCTCTCTGAGAGATCTTTTGTCCGGCAATCACCTGGTTGACATAATCCGAGATATAGGACATCTTTCCGCCATACTGCCCTTCCATCAGTTGATAATTGGTGCGCAGTGACAAAAGGCTTGTGGTGGCATCCAAAGACACTTCATAATAAGTCTCATCATGAGCCAGAGTGTAGTCTGTCAGCGCATCTAAGCTGCTCCTTTCGATCCTGGCATCCACCATGGGATTGACAAACGTATATCCCGTCGTGACATCCATCCCGATCAGATCAGACATCTTTTTCTTGCTGGCAGTTAAGTTTCTTTGATCAGATGCAATCTTGTCACCCAGTGTCTTTACCTGGCGTTCCATGGTATCGAGATCACTCTGCGTGGCCTGCCCAAGCTTATATCTCGCCTGATTCCTGTCAAGCGTCTCCTGCATAGAGTCAAGCCGCTCCTGTTCAAATGCAACCTGATCCTGAAGCACCACAATCTTTACATACAGGTTCGAGATCTCTTCATAGACCTCTAAAGTCTGGTCGGTCATCTGGTGCCGTACCGTATCGATCTGTGCCTGGATCTGGATCGGTTTAAATTCAAATTCATAAGCTTCTGTCAGATCCGGCCTTTCCGGAAATTTAAAAGACAGTAAAGGAGACCAGCGAAATGTGGACATATTTTTTTTCTTGACTTTGATGGATTTCAGCGCCTGCTGCAAAGACACTTCCTTCACGCTCAGTTCGCTCTCTAATTTCTCCATCTTCGGACTGTTGGCAAGGCCGCTCGCCTTTGCCATGGACAGAGTAAGCACTGGTTTTGCTGCCTGCACACACAGAGGCGCCCTGCCTAACAGACTGACGGCCAAGACAAACGTTAGTACACCCGACAGACTTTGTTTTCTCATAAAGCCTCCCCTTCTATCCGTTCGATGGCGTAAAATGAGAACGTATGTTCTCTATCCTGACAGATAAAATGATAGATCAGATCCTCCTGGTGAAAGGAATACAGATAGACCGTATAGGACTCATCAAAGCCGATGACTCTGTAATAATCCTCATATTCCGGCGTGGATTCCATCTGTACTTCCCTTTGAAAACCTCCGGGAGATGACATCGTTCTTATGGCAGCTACTGCTTCCGGCAGTGTAATCGCAGAATTTCCCTGATAGTCTTCTTCTCCAAAATAATCCCGAAGTTCTTCTATTGTAGTGAGCACTGTGCCCCCCGCCATAAATGCATCCTTTAAGACTACCACCTCCCGGACCGTCTGCTCCCCGTCTAAAGTATTCTCTTCTTCCTGGCCCTGATAGACGGCGCCGATCTCTTCTAAGACCACCACAAACTCTTCGTCGCTCTCATACAGCGTCCGTCTGCCCTGATAGGCTTCTGCCACTTCCGACACCTGTTTTCCTAAGAGATCGCTGTACAGCAGTTCGTCCTGACGGAAGCCTCCGGTATAGATCAGGTTACTCCCGGCATCATAGAGCTTTCCGTTTCCTTCTCTCTTTCCTAAGGCAAATTCTCCGTCGTAGGCTAAACTTCCATTTTGCCGGTACAACTTTCCGCTGCCGTCAAAGAGATTCTGCTGAAAATCTCCGGTATACATCAGTGTCCCGTCATCATAATAGCGGTTTCCTTTGCCCTGATATTGGTTTTTCGCAAAATTGCCCTGATAGACGACCACGCCTTCTTGATTGTACAGCTTTCCATATCCGGTCACACTGCCATTCTCCACCTGCCCTTCATAGGCCAGATAGCCGGATTTTCCCAGGATTCGCACCTTATCTTTGGCAAAACGAAGCAATATAGAATCATAATGATAGGTCTTAATCCCTTCAGTCTTGGCGGTGAACAAGACCGAATGAACACTGAAGAGATAGTACAGACTAAAGACACCGATGGACACCACCAGCGCAATGGCCAGTCTCTTGCTTACAAGCCATCCTAAGACCTCATAGTAATCCTTTTTATGCCGCGGCTTTACATTCAGGAGCGACGCAAAAAAATCCCGGATGGAAGAGATCAGCCGGGTTCTTATAAAGTTCCAGCTGGTCCACATCTTAATCTTGGTCACAAATGGTGTGATCTTCGCCTTGGCGGATGCGATCAGAACCTTGAATAGATTATCTCCCAACGGCTGCCTCCTCCCTTTCTGTCAGATTAATCGTTTGCTGCAAATGACTCTGGATGGAGCCTGCAGATATCGCCCTTTCGATGGGTCTCATTGAGATATTTTTCACAAGTAAACAGATACCATTTAGCCATGGAATCTTCTGGATTTTCTCTTAATACTTCGTTAAATGTGCTTCTTGCCAGATAAAAGTCGTGCTGGTAGAATAACGACAGTCCTTTTTGAAATTTCTGATCGGTCAGCGCCTTTTGCTTGCCTTCCCTGAGCGGGCAGGCGTCGAGCACTTCATACAGGCGGATGCGCTCCTGGCTGTCAGAGAGCAGCAGATACCCTAAATAGCGAACTGGTCCATCCAGATCTTCTCTGTTTTTGACGCTTTCGGTTATCACCAGTGACAGATGCAATGTCTGAAACCATCTGGCATACTGTTCCAGTTCTTCCATCTCCTGAGACAGCAGATAAGGAAGACTGTGCTTCTTAGTACCTGCCACTCCGTAGAGATATTGGGCATAGTGTAAAAATATTCCGGCTTTATCTGTCCTTAAAAGCTCCTGCTCCAAAAATCCCTGCATCAAAGATATACCAAATTCCACACTGTTTCGGGACTCTTCCAAAAATAAGACTTTCAGCATATCCAGCCCACAGTGCCCGGATACAAAATATCCGCCGCTTCTCTCCTGATACTGTTCAATCAATGACACAAACTTTCCGATCTGATCCGACAGTTCTCTCTCGCTCTTTTTCGTCCGGGCGGAAGAGATCACGGCCATAGTGCCATGCATAAGGACCATATCTCCGCTGTTTACTTCTGTAATGGAATCTTTGCCAAGGATTCTCTCAATATTTTTTGGTGCAAAACGATAACAGGACTCAAAGATCCGATATTTGGTATAATTAATTCTGCTGATGGTCTTTCTGGTCTCCATCAGGCTGTTCCACATAAAATCCACGTCCTTGCCGTGGACGGCCTGTTTTTTAATATCCGTCTGTCCGCTGGCTAACATCTGCATCGCATAAGCCAGATGCTTTAATTCTCTGCCCTGCAAGATCAGCAGCCAGATACTGATTACGCTGCCTGCCAAAAACACAAGCGCCGCATAGAGCATCGGAGCCAGTTGGTCCTTAGTAAAGCCCTCCTGCTGGTCTTCTAACCTGGTAATCCCCATCAAGAGATACTCTGGAAACAGTTCTTCCGAAGCAGAGACACCGATCACCTGATAAGACTTTCCGCCAATCCCGATCAACATATGGCCTTTTTTGTCTCCTTTGGCCAGATTCTGGATCAGTTCACCGGTCCCCACTGCGTAGACTTCCTCAAACATCTGCCCGTTATAGCCGCTGACACTGGCGATGATCTGATGATCCTGGCTGCGCACCAGACAGATATCCGTAAATACTTCTGAGATCCCATCCATCTGGACAAATCTAAAGAGCTGCTCGTTTAAGGTCTGATAGTTCTCTTTTTCATAAAAGCCTTCCTCTTCCGGATGATATCTTTTTGGGTCCTTCATCTCCTTCGCCAGCGCCTGCACATAGTAAAATCCAAAGCGTCCAGCCTCTTCTTCTCTGGCCTTTTTTTGGATACGCGGCACCTGAACGGCACCCGCCACTGTGATCACCAAAAGCGCCAGCTCCACTACCGCGATGGTATAGACTGTGTGGCTTCGGTTTCTCAGGATCGTTAAAAAAAACACAAGCACTGCATAGCCCAAAAGCAGCAGTCCCATATAGAGAAGAATCCGTTCCTGGCGGACTTTGCAAAGCTGCCCGACGGACAGGCTTCGATACCAAAACGCCGACTGCAGTTTTTCAGAAGGAGCAAAGGAGTCGATCCCGCTGCCGTCATCTAATCGAAATAAAAACTTCCCCTGTTCATATCGCGCCTCTGTGATCCGGCGTCCAGGCTCAGAAGAAGCCAACTGAGCGGCAGAGAGTATAACGGGTTCGTTTGTCTTATCTTTTTCTTCCAGTTCTTGTTTATCCACAAAATAAGCAGCGGCTGACTGCTGCCCTTCTTGTACCGTCGTCAGATAAAAGCCCTGTTCCTGTACGCAAAATCCGGTCAGTCTGCCTTTTTCTTCTATATAAAACTCTGGACTTTTCGCTAAAAATCTCCCCTGATCATCGTACTGCACAATCGTGATCTGTGTCGGTTCCTCTTTTTTGATTAATACCGCATAGAGTCCGTCTTCATAGTCAATCCTGGCAAATACATGATCTGGCTTTACAGCAGACGACAAAGACACCTCTTTTGTCCTGCCCTTTGCATCCATCACATAGAGGATTCCTTCGTCCTCTGTATTTTCCACCAGATAGGTCTTCTCTCCCGCGGTGCATCCGTCCAGATAGGAAGACCTCTTTCTCTCACTGCTCCATGTCAGACCATCAAAAAATGCCAGGAAAGCTACAGCGATCATCCAAAAGAGCGCAACAAGATAGGGAATCTGTTTTTTCATAGCATGTTCATCCTTTCCTCACTCATCCACTCAAGGTCTCTGTCCCGATGATCTTAAATCCGTTAAAAAAAAGACGAAGCCAGGGAACATCCCCAAAGATCAACTGAGACAAGAGAGAGACGATCACCAATACCGCCAGGATCATGCACGCCAGCAATAAGATCCGAAACAGCCCATCTTGATTTCTTAAAAACCACCCGGCGATCCTTTTTCGGATGCCTTTTTTCTGACCAGGCGCTGCAGTGATCCGGATATCTTTGTAGAGTTCGGTTAGCTGTCCATAACTTTTCCTGGAGATTTTCTTTTCCAGCAGACGATAGCTGAATGCTTTCTGGGAGGCCTTGGGCTTTAACAAATCCCGCAATATGGATGCACATTGTACCGCGCAGTCCCTCTCGGTCTTTTCGCCGTCCAATTCCCCCAGATCAATCTGATACCCAAGATAGACGGTGTGGTCTTTCGCCAGATGAAGCTGGCCCTGTTTTAGAATCAGATACAGAATCGGGTAAGGGAGATTGGAGGTGATGCAGGCCATAATCACGCTGATACACACATTTTCACACTCAGAGAGCGTATAGGACTCTCCCATATAAAAGTCCTGAAGCGGCCGCTCCTGCTGGTAGGCAAATACCATGCAAAAAGCGCCCTGGTCGGAAAAACTGTCAATATAAGAATCCTGCGCCTTTAGATGGGCATGTTCATAGATCTCCAGATATTTCCTGGCTGTCTGATGTTCTTTGATTACAAGCAGTGTATACAGGTTCCTGGCAGCCGTATTCAGATCCTGACATATCACAATGTCATTCGTATCACTTTTTTTCACGATGCGGACGCACTGAAGCTTCATCTTTTGTGACTGATAGAGCATATCTGCCATTCTCCTTTTCACTCCCAGCAAAGAGACTTACGTCTCACGCCTCTTTCTTTTTTACAATGGCATAGGCATAGGTACAGATCACAGGCATATCGATGCAGTAGATCCGGATCTCATACACCCCTTCTTTGGCCGGAGCTGTATAGACTCCGTCCGAAGTGATCTCGCCGCTTCCCGGCTCTGTCAGCTCATAGGCTACGCTACAGCTTTCCATCTGGTTGTATTTTACATGGAAATAATGGCTTTCCCTGGTGCCCATCACAACCGTTGGCGTATCGGTGGAGATGCTCTTGCCGCTGTAGTTCTCCATCAGTCCCAAGTCATTTCCTGCCGGGAAACGAATCGCCACCCAGCGATAGGTCAATACCAGATAGTCCACATTTTCCAGAAGCCGCACTGCCACGATAAAGCTTCCCTTATCATTCATCACTTTGATTGCTGTCTCTGCATCCACAGCCATCTTGCTTTCATTTTGAAACAGATCCGGGCTTCCATAGATCGTGTTTTTGGCGCTGGCTCCAAGTGCCGGGTCATCCGTAATATATTCATAGCCGATATTGACATAGACATTTCCATTGCCAAGACCATGCATGATCTCACCAGAATAGCGGATATCCCCTCTCTTTGCCGACTCTCCTAAAGGAACTTCCACGATGCCTGTAGCCACCTCTGGTATCCGGCCTTTGGGTACTTCTGCATCCTTTATGGGCATCCCGTGTGTATGAGACTCTCCTCCCAAAGAGAGAGCTGGTTCTTTGATAAAATACTCCAGGTATTCACTGCGAAGCATCTCCTGCGCAGGAGCGGTAATATAGGTCTTGACCCCTTTTTCGATCACTTCCTCGATGATATAGGCATTCTCGGTACGCACCAGGCGAAGGTCGGCCAATCGGATATAATCCCGCACCTCCCCCATGCTCTTCATCTCTAAGCTCATGCGCCCGATCTCCTGGCTGATCAGTTCTCTTGGCTTTAAGTCTGTGATCATCACCCGTATCGAACACCCAGCATTGGCTTCCTGCACCACACCGTCAATATATACACGTGCAGTCCCGCTCTTTAACAAGATGGTGGTGTCTAACATAGTGACATCCTGCGTCTTAAACCAGTAATCTTTTTTCAGAGTCTCGTTCTCTGCCAAGGAGATATCGGTCAGTTCGATCTCCACCTCATGCTCCCCTTTGGGCGTTAAAAATACCGGTATCTGTAAGATCCCATGGTAAGTCAGAACTTTATTGGCAGAGGAGTGTTTCTCCACCCTCGCTTCCAACTTGACATGTTTTCCTCGGCAGACCGTAGCCGGCATCACCAGACGAACGGTAAAATCCTCATCCTCATACAGGACGGTATCCGTCAAAAATTCCGTCTCCATCTGGTATTCCCCGGCCGCTTCCTCCTGCTCCATCAGAAAAAGCTGGTAATTCTCACTGATCCGGTTATATTCATACTCATGGCTGTCCTCTCCTGTTCCCTGATTCATCGTGTAGACCGTATGCACCGGCTCTTCCTGATAGCGCAGACAAAGACTCGCCAGATTGGTATGTAATGACTCAAATCCCTCGATGGCTGACAGTTTTTTCACCACAGAAGACTCCATGATGATCTCCCGTCCCATGGGATCCACTGCCACGCCGCTCTCGATCAGTATGGACAGATCATCCAAACTGAACACACCGCAGCCACAGACAAT
>CAJUGG010000019.1 GCA_910585995.1 uncultured Lachnospiraceae bacterium | reverse complement strand
GGGTATTTTTCTGACAGATGCTGTATGATAGTTCCGCATCCGTCAGAAAAATACCCCTTTGTCTGGAAGAATTTCCGGCCACTTTGTGTCCTGAAATCCTTCCGGGTATTTTTCTGACAGATGCTGTATGATAGTTCCGCATCCGCTAAGAAAATGCCCCTTCAGCTGGAAGAATCTCCGGCTGCTTTGCATCCGGAAATCCTTCCGGGCATTTTCTTAGCAGATACTGTTTTGAAGTTCTAAATATTATATTGATACTCTGCGATATCATCTAATCCATAAAAATCCCCGTACGTAATATCAAAGATATCCTTTTTCTGTAAGATCTCGCTGAGATCGATAGCATTCTTAATCAGATACTGCCAGTGGCCGGTGTGGGAGATGTCTCCCTGGATTAAGATGGATTTTAATACGCCGTCTTTTACGATGGCTTTTTTGTAGCAGTCCCGGCTCTCCTTGACATAGATCTCGGCGCCTTCCACCTGGGCGTTGATGTCTCCGATGGTCAGCATCTGGAGGCCAAAGAAATTCGAGGTATTCTTCATACAATAGCGGTCGGTGTACTCTGTGGGTACACCGCACATGTTGGAAGCTGCTACTCTTCCCATATCCATCGCGTTGGGCCATACGCCTGCAAGGGCTGTCACATCCCCGGCTGCATAGACGTCAGGGGCCGACGTGCGCATGTTGGCATCGACGGTGATGCCGCGCTCCATGGCAAGGCCGCTGCCTTCTAACCACGCGATGTTGGGGCGTACGCCTGCGGCACAGATGACAAAATCACACTCTACGGTCTCTCCGGTGGAGAGTACCACGGCAGTGATCTCGTTCTGGTCGTTGATGATACTGTCGCTGGCTCCGATCCCCAGTAAAAACCTCGCTCCATGTGCTTCAAAACGCTCCTGATAAGCTTTCGCCGCAGTATCATCAGTCTGTAGCGGCATCACCCGCGGCGCCATCTCGGCGATGGTGACTTTTACGCCGCGCTCCATCAGACCCGTAGCCACGTCAAGACCTACCAGACCAGAACCTACGATAAAGACATGCTTTGCCTGTTTGGCTTTCACTGCTTCGTCGATCTTCTGCGCGTCGCTTAGATCCCGGAAACCATATACATTGGAAGCCGTACGGAAATGATTGATCGGAGGAATACCAAATACCGAACCTGTGGCGATCAAAAGCTTGTCATAAGGCTGATATCCATTTTCCATCTGGATTCGTTTGTTTGCAAGATCCAGTCCCAGCGCTTTCTGGGCTTTTCCCCAATAGATCTCATTCTTTTCAAAGAAATCCGGCTCCACAAAGGACAATTCTTCTGCTGTGCGCTCGCCGCCTAAATATTTGTGCAGCATACAGCGGGAATGAGAGTGTTCGTCAATGGACATCATAATCACGGTAGCCTCTTTTTTATAGAGACGAATCCGTTCTGCAGCAGCCATGCCGGCTGCCCCGGTGCCTACGATTACATAGATCTCTGCCATCTGCTACACCTCCTCTACCCAGATCGCCTGCTTGGGACAGGCTGCCACACAAGCCGGACCTTCTGGCCGTTCGTTACAAAAATCACATTTTAAGATCTTGGTGCCGTCCGCGTTTGGCTTGGGAATCCCATAAGGACAATTCATCACGCACATAAAGCAGGCACCGCAGCGCTTCTCATCATACGTCACATGCCCGGTCTCCGGATCTTTTTTCAGTGCGCCGCTCATACAGCTGTTGGCACATCCCGGCACGCTGCAGTGACGACAGAACATAGGCAGATAACCGCCTTTTCCATCATTCAGGATCTCATTGCGGGCTTCTGTCTCCGGCAATGTGAAATTCAATGTCACCACTCCGTTGCCGCCGTCCGTACGATGGCTGTCCATACAAGCCAGCGCACAGTTTTTGCACCCATCACATTTGGAAGGGTCAATCACGATTCGTTTCATGCTGTATCCTCCCTAGATCTTTAAGCCTTTGCGTCTCTCAAGTATAATTGCTTCCATCTGATCTGCTGCCTTCACCGGATCAATCTCCACAAGCACCTGTCCGCCTGTGATCTCTTTTAATCCTTCGGTCAGCACGTTGACTACCAGCTCGCTGCCTGCAATAAATGGCTGCTGTCCCAGATGAAGCGGCAGTCCAAGAGCCAGACCAAAGCATCCGTCTGCCAACGCCTGCTCCTCTAACCACTGCGGTGCAGAGAGTACCAATGGAAGCTGCGGGATATCGATGCCGATCTCCGCTGCCAAAGCAGTTGCCACCATCTCCAGACGGCCAATGGCAAGACAAGGGCCAAAGTTCAATACAGGTGCAATGCCAAGGGTCTTGCATACCTCTTTTAAGCTGTCTCCTGCCAGCTCTGCTGCTTCTGGAGTCATCAGTCCGCAGTTTTCCAGTCCGCCTGAAGAACATCCAGCAGAAAGCACGATAATATCCCGTTTGATCAGCTCTTTGGTCAGTTCCACGGTCAGTACATCATGGCCGCCTGCGGTCAGGTTCGAGCATCCCACAACGCCTGCCACGCCTTTGATCTTGCCGGATACAATCAAGTCGATCAGCGGTTTCCACTGTCCGCCCAAGAACTCTTTTAAGGAGACTTCTGAGACACCCGTCAAAGTATTTTTATTCCCATGCTCTGTCTGCAGATTCATCGGAACCACCCCGCGGCGCTCCTTATAGGCTTCGATGATCTTGTCGATAATCACCTCGGTCTGTGCTTCTCTCTTTTCATAAGCATACTCCACAGACTCTGCATTGGCTTTCTTCGCCACCAGATCCAGACAGATCTGTTTGATCTTCAGTTTATCACAGATCGGCTCGATACCCGGAAGCGTACAGTTGAACTCGGAGAGCACTGCATCGATGCCACCGGTTGCCAGTACCGCCTCACTGGTATAATTATTGCCCGCATGTCCGTCAAAAATATCAGTATAATGCACGCCTCTTAACTGCAGATCCTGTCCCACACAGGTACATCCCACCAACTTAAATCCTTTGGCACCTGCTGCCTTTGCCTTTGCCACTACATCTTCGTCCGCCAGGCGTTTCTGAATATGGGTAAACAGCGAATGTTGATGACCGGTGATCATAATATTGATATAATCCGGATCAATCACATGCAGGCCCACCGGAGCCAAACGAATCTGCGGCTCTCCTAACATCACATCATTCAAAAGGTTGGTCAGGGTCAGTCCATACAGACCTGTCGAGATCCCAAGACGCAGACAAGTCATCAGCATATCCACAGGGTCTGAGCTTAAGTTTGTAGAACATTTCACAACCCCGTCAAAAACTTCAGACTTGGAGCCGCCTGGTACAATACCCAGCTCTTTCCATTTCTTATAGCGGGGCGCATACGCCATCTTTTCCACCAGCTCCATCTCTTCCCACACTGGTTTATACAAATCATTCAACACCTTTTCCGCCACTGCAAGCGCCTGTGCATGCTCGTCTAAGGACGCATCGATGTCAAATTCCTTCACAAGCTCTGCTAACGCTTTATGTCCTTTGATCTCTCCATGGTTTAACGCCGTATTTTTCAGATTCCATGCAGTCTTTTCCACAATATGTATATAGCATCCGCTTCCGCATGCCACAGCACGCAGAAAATTCCTGGTGACAATGACATCTGCCGTAGCACCGCAGATCCCTCTGGGCGCACTTGGCGTAATCCTGCATGGTCCGTTGGAGCACAGACGGCAGCAGACTCCCTTAAGACCAAATCCGCACTTTACGCTCTGCCCCTTTACCCGGTGATGAGAAGTCTCCATCGGAAGCCCTGCAATAAACTCTTCTAACGGCTTGTCCGCGCTCTTGCAAGTCTCACAGCCATAACATTGATTCATAGTATCTTTACCTCCTACTTATGTATATGTTCTTTTTTAGATTCCTTGATTGTTATTTTTTTATCATATGATTTCCCACGAACCCTGTCGGTCACATTTGTGACATTTCCACATATTTTCTCAAAAAATCCGTTCTAAGTGTAACATAAATCCCACCATAAAACAATAAGCGTCGGATGGATTCAGAAGATTTTCCAGTGATACAGACATGGGATCAGCAGTCCTGACAGCCGTCTCACTGCCTGCTCCCGTCCCGCAAAAGCTCCTCATAACGGTCAAAACTCACATACCGTCCCCCCATACTCTCCAGATGCTCCGTATGAAACTGACAGTCAATAAACCGAAAATTCTTATCCCTCAAAACACCCGCCAAAGCAATCAAAGCCGCCTTTGAACCATTCTCCCGCTGTGAAAACATACTCTCTCCAAAGAAACATTTCCCAAGCACCACCCCATAAAGCCCTCCAGCCAGCATCCCATCCTCATAAGACTCCACACTCAAAGCAAACCCTCTCTGAAACAATTCAAAGTACGCCGCCTCCATATCATCCCCAATCCAAGTACCCTCCTCCTCTCTCATCATCCGGCACCTATGCATCGTATCCTTAAAATCCCGATTCATGATAATCTCCATCTTATGTCTCTTAATAAATTTTTTCATAGAATGTGACACATGAATCTCCCCCGGAAAGATCAGATATCTCTCCTTCGGACACCACCACATAATCTCCTCCCCCGGATTATACCAAGGAAAGATCCCATTTGAATATCCCAACAACAGCCGCTCCACACTCAAATCCCCGCCCACGGCCAAAAGCCCATCATCCTCCGCAAGTCTGGGATTAGGAAAACTAATCTCATTCTCTTTCAGACGAAATATTGGCATCTCTCATCCCTTCTTTCCAACTATGACCTTTTTTTATTATATCATATTCGCTCCCTTACAGCACTATTTTCACCCAAAAAATACTACAAATCCCCCATCCCCATCCTATGCCAAATCCCAGCCATTCGCAATTGCCATTTTAGAGAAAATTTAGAGATTCTTGTGCTATGATACATCCATATTTTAGAAAACAGGAGGAAATCACTATGAAACTCAAAGCAAAACACACACTGATACTCTTAAGCACCCTCTGCACTCTCAGCTTCATAACCATCGGCTGCAGTTCTTCTGACACCCCGGCTAATACCCCCACACAAGAAGAGACTCCAAATGAAGAATCTCCAATAGAAGATCCATCCGGCAGCGAACCATCCGAAGAACCCCAAGCCTCCGCCCCAGATCCAGCCACCGAAGCCACGGAAGGCCGATGGCACGTCCTCTCCCCGGAAGTCGCCGCCATCATAGACGCCGACTTTGAAGGCACCGTCTGGAAACTAGAATCCGATACCTTCTACATAGCCGAAAAATATGTCGAAATCCTCGAAGACGGCAGCATAGTCAGCGGAGGTCCCTCCTCCAACGCCGATATCCCCGACTCCGACCTGATCCAAGTCCTCTTCGACGAAGACACCCACTTCTACCTCCGCACCATCCAAAGCAGCAGCGAAACCCACGAAGACACCGAAGCCACCTTCCAAGACCTCGAACCCTACATGACTGTAGAACTCAAAGGCTCCTTCACCAACGACATCTTCCACGCCACCGAAATCCGCCTCATCAAAGTAGAGTTCTAAAAAACTAACTATATCTATATTACACACTATAGTACACAGCCTCCCTACGCTCCCAGGATCTGCCGCCAGCAAGGGGGTGAGGGAGAGGGACAGGTCTGCCACCAGCAAGGGCTTGGGAGGAGCATCTAATAGTGCTGTGTAGATTGGAGCGGACAGTGTACAAAGTTTGTATGAGCCAAGCGAACACGTTTACGTGTCCGATTGGAGCATACAAACTTTGTACACTGTCCGATACACTCTATGCAGACATTAGACGCTCCTCCCAAGCCCTTGCTGGTGGCAGACCTGTCCCTCTCCCTCACCCCCTTGCTGGCGGCAGACCCGTCCCCCCCTTATACAATCAACCCCCTCGCTCTCGCCCAAACATTATACACCTCCACCCACTTCTCCACCGGGCAGACACACAACAGACAAAACATCACCGCCCCCGCCAGCACACAGACTCTCACCACCTCAAACTCCTTCTTCTGCCGCACCAGCACCGACACAAACACCAGCACCATCCACAGCATCAGCACAAGCGGCAGAATCCTGCGCACTGTCAGTCCATAGACACTCATATACATCCCCATCTTACTAATCGCCGTCATCAAAAGCAGCAGCGTAAGCACCGA
Organism: uncultured Lachnospiraceae bacterium; assembly: GCA_910585995.1. Lineage (GTDB taxonomy): Bacteria > Bacillota > Clostridia > Lachnospirales > Lachnospiraceae > Hominiventricola. Next base: position 4,133 of record CAJUGG010000019.1, on the reverse strand, counting down.
TAACAACACCTTCAGCCCCTCAAGCCCCCGATGCTTCTCCTCCCCGCTCTTAGCAAACGCCCCTGCGCTCCACAACAAAACCAAATTCCAAACCCCAATCTGACAAAGCTCAAAAAACCCTCTCCTGGCATATTCCGCATACGTAAATTCCTCCGGAAGCCCTCCCGCAAACGCAGAAAACAGATAACTCCCCTGCAGTCCGATAAACAGCAGATAGACGAAACAAAGCACCAAAAGCGCCGTACAGACCGTCGTATCCGCAACCACCCGCATCTGCCTCTTCGTCTCCATCAACGAGGAGACCTTGATCCGCTCCGTATTTCTCCCATGCACCCCGCCAAACACCAGCCCAAACAGATAAAAAGATACCGGAATCGCAAAGAGAATCCGCAGAAACACCAACATTAGATGATCCCCGATATACTGCAAAAGATTCCCCACCAGATGCTCAAAACCTGCATCCGCACTGCTTAACAGCGGAAGGACAATCATCAGTACCGGAAACACCAGTACCAGCCCAAGAAGCACCGCCCCGATCTTTCCCTTCTCCTTCTCTCCCTCTTTTTCCTCAGCGCGACGAAAAAGCACCCGAACCTGACAGCCAAAATTGCAAAAAGGAACCACCACCATGGCATTCCAGACATCAAAAAACACCCACTCCGATGTCCTGTTGCATTTTAACAGTCTATCAGTAGTCAAAAGTGTCCAGTAAGCCGCCACCATCATCAGTGCCAACACTTGCAAGATCCCCCACACACTATAAAATGCATACGTAAGCCCCATCGAAAGCATCACCAAAAACCAAAACCAACTCTCCTTAGAAAGAGTCTCCGCCTTCCCCTTCAGATACAGATACGACAGCACAACCGCCCCATAACATAGCGTAAAGATTGCCAGATACGACTCAAAGTACCTGCTGGATACGACAAATATAAATCCATAGCCCACCAGAAAATAGAGCAGCGCAAATAACCGGTCAGCCGTTTCACATTCAGGAAATACCACAGGCGGTCTCTTTACCTCATGGATCTGAATCTCACCATTCTGTTCCTTAAATTCCATTTCAATCTTCCTCCTCTACATATTCCAGCAGATCCCCCGGCTGACAGTCTAGCGCCCGGCAGATCTCATTCAAGGTACTGATTTTAATCGCTTTTGCCTTTCCATTTTTCAGGATCGAAATATTGGCCATCGTAATCCCGACCCTTGACGAAAGCTCTGTCACACTCATCTTGCGCCTGGCCAACATCACATCAATATTTATCACTATCATATCGTCAGCTCCTGTTCTTTTTGCAGCTCACTTGCCCGTTGTACCAGATGAGACAATACAGCGCAGACAACCGTCAGAGTCAGGCTGATAAAGATCGCTAACAAGATCGGAAACATCATCCACAGCAGTCTCTGATACCATCTCGCCGCAACATACCAGACCAAAAAGCCCGTATATAAGATCATATCCAACAACATATACTGGCTCATCCTCTTAAGCCTCCACGCATTTTCCTCTGAAAACGAACTGTCTTTCGAGATGCTGTCACAGATTCCCCAGAACCGTATCAGACACAGCAAAGCCGGCAAAGCGCTGACCGCCACTAAGATACACGTCCCCTGATAACCTCTCTTTCCTGCAATCGTCCCAAAAGGTTCCTTTAATACCATCGGCAAAAACCAACTCACAAAGATCAACAACAACACGCCGACACCTATCGTAATTGCTTTTAAATATCTGGACATCTCCTTCTGTTTCATCATTACAACCCCTTTATTTAAGTTCCGCAATTTCCCTCCCAAGCCCCCTAATCTAGGAGCATTTTCTGCCGCTTCCGCGTCATAAAATCCTCCTGGGGCTTGTTTGGTTCATTGCTGTTTGCTATTTTTTACATCATATCTCCATGCCCCAAAAATGTCAATATATTTTTATCGAATTACAATAAATTTTTATTGAAATATTAAATCCCCCATAAAAATAAGGTGTCAACCCGCCCATAGCAAAGCCAACACCTTTCCTCTATTGTTCCTCTTTTGTAATCGCAATTCCCAGCTCTTCTAACTGTACCTGGTCCACCACATCCGGTGCATTGGTCATAAGATCCGACGCGTCTTTGACTTTCGGGAAGGCGATCACCTCGCGGATACTGTCCGCCCCGGTCATCAGCATCATCATACGGTCAAACCCATAGGCAAGCCCCGCGTGAGGCGGAACTCCATACTGGAATGCCTCCAGCAAGAACCCAAAACGCTCCTGTGCCTGCTCCTTGGTAAATCCCAACACCTCAAACATCTTCTCCTGGATATCCGCCTGGAAGATACGCACCGAACCGCCTCCAAGCTCTGTGCCATTCAGCACGATATCATATGCTTTGGCACGCACCGCTCCCGGATCGCTGTCCAGCTTGTCAAGATCCTCTTCCATCGGCATGGTAAACGGATGATGCATCGCCACAAAGCGCTTCTGATCCTCAGACCACTCCAGAAGCGGGAACTCTGTCACCCACAGAAAATGGAACTGTCCCTCCGGAATCATCCCTGCATTACGGGCAATCTCCAGTCTCAAGTTGCCCAGCACATCCCACACAATCTTATTCCGGTCCGCCGCAAACAGCAGAAGATCCCCCGGCTTTCCGCCCATGACCTCCACCAGCGCCTTCATCTGTTCCTCTGTCATAAATTTCACAAAGGAAGATTTATAACTGCCGTCCGCCTGTATCGCCACATAGGCCAATCCTTTCGCTCCATACCCCTTGGCAAACTCCACAAGCGCATCGATCTTCTTCCTCGGCATCTGCCCCTGTCCCTCAGCATTGATGCCGCGCACGCTTCCGCCATGCTCCAGCGCACCAGTAAAGACACTAAAGCCACAGTCCTTTACCACCTCCGAGACATCCTTAAGCTCCATCCCAAAACGAGTATCCGGCTTGTCCGAACCATAACGGTCCATAGCCTCCTGCCAAGTCATCCGTGGAAGCGGCAGCGAGATCTCCAGCCCAATCGCGTCCTGAAAGACTTTTTGAAGCAGGCGCTCATTGACCCCGATCACATCATCCACATCCACAAAAGACATCTCCATATCAATCTGGGTAAATTCCGGCTGCCTGTCCGCCCGCAAATCCTCATCCCGGAAACATTTTGCAATCTGGAAATACCGGTCATACCCGGAACACATCAAAAGTTGTTTAAATAACTGTGGAGACTGCGGAAGCGCATAAAATTTTCCCTGATGCACACGACTCGGCACCAGATAATCCCTAGCCCCCTCCGGCGTACTCTTGATCAGAATCGGCGTCTCAATCTCCAAAAACCCCTCCTCAGCCAACACCGCACGCACCTTAGTAGCCACCCGGCTTCTCAACATCAACTTACTCTGAATATCCGGTCTCCTAAGATCCAAAAACCGATACCGAAGCCTCATCTCCTCTTTCGTCTTAGAATCCGCCTCAATCGGAAACGGAGGCGTCTGCGCCTCTGACAAAATCCGAAGCTCCTCCACCCGGATCTCAATCTCTCCAGTAGCCAGGTTCTTATTCACTGCACCAGAACGCGCCTCCACCTTACCGCAGACAGCAATCACAAACTCACTTCTAAGCCTCTCTGCCTTGGCAAAATGCTCTGCTCCACAGTCCGCCTCCTCAAAAATCAACTGCAAGATCCCGGAGCGATCCCTCAGATCCACAAAGATAATACCACCTTTATTCCTGCTCTTCTGGACCCATCCCATCACAGTCACATACTCACCAATATTACCAACCCCAAACTCTGTGCACCTGTGACTCCTGTGAAGCCCCTTCATCGATTCCGTCATATTCATTCTCCTCATTCTCTTCCTATTACTTCACCACAACGTAGTTCTTTCTCATAACTAATATTCTAACATGGAACATTATATTTTTCCCCCCATACTTTGTCAACCATTATTTCACCCACAAATACACACAGCCAACCAAAATCATACGCAAAAATGAAGCTGTCGCAAAAGGGGGGCACCCTGACTCGCACAAATAGTGCTGTGTAGATTGGAGCGGACAGAGCACCGTTTTTGTATGAGCCAGGCGAACACGTCTCACGTGTACGACTGGAACAGACAAAAACGGTGCTCTGTCCGATACATTCTATGCAGACATTTGTCGAGTCAG
>CAJUGG010000018.1 GCA_910585995.1 uncultured Lachnospiraceae bacterium | reverse complement strand
TTTAAGTTCCGCATCCGCCACTCACAATGCCCCTTGTCTGTAATAACATTTGTTCGCTTTGCTCTCAAATGTCATTACGGGCATTGTTCGGGCAGATGCTGTTTTTTAAGTTCCGCATCCGCCACTCACAATGCCCCTTGTCTGTAATAACATTTGTTCGCTTTGCTCTCAAATGTCATTACGGGCATTGTTCGGGCAGATGCTGTTTTTTAAGTTCCGCTTTTATTAGAGTTCCGCTACAGCTCAAATAATGCCCTGGATCTGGAAGAACCTTTAGACACATTCTGTGTCTAAAAGTCCTTCCGGGCATTATTTGAGCTTCCGCTGATTTTTATGCTACTTCTATACCATAGTGGCCACACAGGGCTGCCAGGCCGCCCTGGAAGCCGCTGCCGATGGCGTTGAATTTCCACTCGCCGTTGTGTTTGTAGAGTTCTCCTACCACGACTGCGGTCTCGATGGAGAAGTCTTCGCCTAAGTCGTAGCGGATCATCTCCTGGCCATTTTCTTCGTTGACGATACGGATAAAGGAACTGCTGACCTGGCCAAAGTTCTGGCCTCTTACATCAGAGTCGTAGATCGTCACGGTGAAAGCGAGTTTCGTGATATTTGCCGGGATCTTGCTCAGGTCGATGAACACTTGTTCGTCATCTCCGCTGCCGTCTCCTCCGATCAGATTGTCTCCCATATGTTTGACTGCCTCGGAAGGATGAGCCAGGTTCCCGTAAAAGATAAATTCTTTTTCTGTCGGGCATTTACCATTATCCCCCAACATAAATACAGCAGCATCTAAATCGAAATCTGACCCTGAATCAAATTCCTTTACATGCCATCCAAGACCGATCATCAGTTTTTTAAGTCCTGGATTTCCTTTCGTCAAGTCTACTTTTTGTCCTTTGGACAGATTAATTGGCATAACTCTCTACCTCCTGCTCTTACTTTTTATCTGGCATATGGTACATCCTGTTGAACTCGTCTTTGATATGTTCAAGCCTTACCTGATCCTCATTTCGCTGTCTTCTTGCGTTCTCCTGAATCTGTCTGGTCTCGTCGATACCGGTTACGATGGTTCTCCAGGTTGTCTCCAATGTCTCGATCTTAATGGAACTTCCGGATGCTAGTCTGGCAGTCATCTTAGACTGCTCTACGGTGTTTTTCGCATTCTTTAGCAGCATCTCATTGGTCTTTTCGTCCAAGGCAGACATGGCTTCTGCCTGTATCCTCTGTCTCTTTAACATAATGGCCTGAGCAAGCGCCTGTTTAAAGACCGGAAGGGTGATGATAAATGCGGAATTGATCTTGCGGACTAAGTTCATATTGCTGAACTCCATGGTCTTAATCATGGGGATGGACTGCATCGCCACATTTTCTGCAATCCTGAGATCCTGGGTCCGCTGCTCTAACATCATCAGGGACTGCTGTAGGCTCTGGATCTCAAACTGAATGGAATTGTCTCCTGTAGCTGCCATATCTGCCTGGCGCTGATCGATATAGTCCGAGATCTCCTTGCAGCCCTGTTCTCCTGCTAAGATATATTTTACCAGTTCATGATAATAATTCACATTGGCGTCAAACATCTGGGTCAGTTTCTTGTTAGACTGTTTGATCTCTGATTCGTACTGCTTTAACTGCACATAGATCTTGTCAACCTCTTCGCCCATGGTGTGATATTTATCCAGGATCTTATCTAGCTGCTTTCTTAGATTGCCGAAGATCTTTCCAAACAGTGTGGGATTTTCCCGGATCTCATCAATATCGAATTTGTCCATGATCTTCGCCAAGCTGTTCAGCATAGCACTGGATTCATCCAACTGGGACATACTCATACTGTTTAGTACCACATCCGACGCTTTAGAGATCTCCTCAGCCACCTCAGAACCAAAGGATACAATCGTCTCCAGATTGTAGACCTCGATGGTACTTGCGATGGCATCCACCTCTGCAGAGTTGGTAAGCTCTGCGTTCATCCGCTGCCTGTCTGCAACGATATCATATTTTTCCACTACTTCGACTCCATTTTCCGCCTCGATCACCGCGTTCTGCACGGTTGGCTGCGGCCTGTTGAAATCAATCCCCATACTCTAATCACCTCTCTTAAATAATCTTTCCCGCCAGGAACGGCGTGTATTCGAGGAAGAGCCGCTAAATGCCGGCACGCGCAAATCGTACATATATTCTCCGATCTGGTGTTCTTCCATTAGAATCCTGTTAAAATGCCTCTCGATATTCTGATATCCAGTAGGAACAAAAAATACCACATCAAATCCCACCAGATTTAAAAATGCCGTCAGGATGCTGTCCTCCAAAGAGATGATCTTCTCCGTTGTGTGGATATAGAGAAGCTTTGGATTCTTCTTGGTAAAATCAAATTTCTGCATCAGCCGGACCACTTCTGTATTAAGATTCAGTATCGTGGCTATGATTGTATACTCTGTCCCATTTTCAAAAGTTCCCTTAATGATCTTTTGATTAATCAAAAGCTGCAGCTTTTCCAAGATATGATCCTGTACTTCCTCCCTTAAAAATCCATAGGGATAGTTGGCATGTTCTTTGATCTTGGATCTTAGCAGCTTGCCATTTTTAAAAAATCCCGGTGCAAAAGTTTTCATGGGATTGGGGTCTGTGGGGTTAATAAAAGGCGCCTCCCGGATCACCATAGTATCCGGCGTGGCCAAAGCCTTAATATCCGACCAGTATCTGGCTGTCTGGCCGTCTTTGACGCCGCAGACCTTGGCAAAGATCACAGGCACATTGACCACTGCATCTACCACGCTGAAGTTGGGACGGTACTTCACTTCCTGATCCCACAAGATCGCGATCTCTTCATACATAGTCCTAAGAGATACCGACACCGCTTTTTCATACTGCTGATTCCGGTACAGACCCGAATTTTGGTACATGATCTCGTCTAACTCCTGCTCCGCATGAAAGGCTGCTGTCCCCATACGGACATCCCCGTCTTCCATAGGAAAATGCTCTATGTTTAAAGACTGGTCATAATTCACTTCATAGAGACTGGGATCCTCTAAACAGCAGGACGCATTTTTATTGGGCAGAAGCACCAGCACATCCACAGGGAGTCTGGAGACGTATCGTAAGAATAACCCCTCATTTTCATTTTGACAGCCGCCCAGATAGATCAGGCAGGCAATCTGCGGCAGACTCAAGCTGCCTAAGAGCTTTGGCGCATACCGTTTGATCCAGCACAGCAGATAGACTGCTTTGTTGGTCAGCCGGTTCACATTCATGTCCGGCTTTTTGTCCTCTTCCACCAAAAGGTCAATCCATGCCTTTCGCATGATCCTCTCCAATTCCAGATCAGTCGTGTACCGGATCTCTCTGGACAGATCTGCTAACATCTGCTCTGCATTTTGATACATCTTACGGGGAATGGCATTGATCTCCTCTGTGGTGGGACGGGGAATCGTATGTTCCAGTACCAGACATCTGCGCCCGCTGTTTTTCAGACTTAACTGAAACTGATAGAGTTCATTGAGATACGTAACCTTATCCTCCACACCCCGTATCCGTATCAGACTATTATAAAAAAACCGGGTATCATCTCCCCTTGCAGAAGGCTCTTTTAAGAGATCTGCCAGTCCCTTCCCTTCAATCCACGCATTGGTGCAGTTTGTAACCTGCGGCATATTCCCATACAGCTTCTGCTTTTGATTTTGTCTCTGTAATTCTTCCCGCATCCATCGGATGGAAAACTGCGGCGGAAAATCCGTCATACCATTTTGCTCCAACCGGTCCGATATGGCAGAAGCCGCATCCAGCTTCTGATAATTCGCATCCCCCTGATACTCCAATAGTACCAGATCACTCCCCGCTTTGGAGAGAATCGACAATAGTTTTAATTCATAATTGCTGATATTTCCCTCATATAAGATCTTGGGAATGGTATTTTCACCCAGACGGTTTACAATCCGTTCAAAGCGGTAATACAGCCAGCACATGAATTTTATATACGCATTGCGCAGGATATTGTCATTCTTTCCCGCCCTTTTCATATCCGCTAAGACATCATAGATGGAAGCCGCCACATACGCCCGCTGGCGGACATTCATCCGTGGCAGCCATTTTTGAAGGCTTTGATCGATAAAATTCACATCCATGGAGAAAGAACGTCCCATGATCTCTTCGTAGTATTCCAGATGACGTTCTTCTGGATTGGGGATCTTGCCCTCTATGACCACGCCGGACTGTCTGGCCGCTTCATAATATTTTAATATAAAATCTTTGATCTTTTCACTGTAGCCGCAGATCCGGTAAAAATAGACGCCTTTTTGCGGGCGGCTGGTCAAATCCATAAAATACTCTTCCAGATTCTGCAATCTTTTATGCTCAAACATGTCTCTTCAAACAAATCCTTTGATAAATTGAGAAATACATTCATATCCCACTGCCAGATTGATATTCTGGGCGTGGTCGATGCCTGCCGTACTGATGCCGATCACCTCACCATACATATTCAGAAGGGCGCCGCCGGAGCTGCCGTGTGAAGTGGGCGCGGTAAACTGGATCATATCCACATTGTCAATCACCCGAAATCCGGAGATAATGCCGTCCGAGACCGAATTAAACAAGCCGAGCGGACTTCCGATTGCTACCACTTTTTGTCCTCTGACCAGCGCTTTTCCTCCCTGGTACACAGGAATCGGCGTCAGCCGGCGGTCGATGCGGATCACGGAAAGATCCAGAACCGAATTGTATTTAATCACTTCATCGGTTTGATAGATCTTGTCATCATCCTCGATACGAACGGAATAATATCTGCCGCCGCTGGCCACATGGTGATTGGTTAATATGTATCCTTCCTGCCCGATCATAATCCCGGAGCCTGTGCCTAAGACTTCTCCTTTTGGATCATGCACTGTAATCATCACCACCGAAGAAGCCAGCCGCGCCAGTTCCTCGAACTCCAGTTCTCGTCTCTCTCCTCTCTGGGGCCTCGGCGCAGATACAGGTGCCAGACGGACGCTCCTTACAGGCGGCTGTACCGGCTTTGACACGGGCTTAGGAGGTTTTGGATCAAAAGCCGGAAGCGCACAAGATCCAAAAACTCCTAATTCTACTTTTTTTGATAACTTTAGCTGTTCCAAAGATGCATCAATATCCGACTGGTACTGAAGCAGCAGTACATCCATCCCCACCTGAGTCAGCAGACAGGCAAACAGATACTCCTGTTTTTTAGACAGATTTGAAGCTGCTAACTTCAGGGACTTCTTGGGATTCCAGTCCTTTAATACTTCTGCTACCGCCTGATCCAGCCAGAAAAACAACTTGGTGATAAAATTTTTTACAATGGAATCATTGGCATAGGGGTTCACTTGTCTAAACAACTCTGCCGTCTTGACACAAGCATTGCCAAGCACTTCTTTTAACTGGTCATTTTCCTGGGTCAGACGAATCTGTACCCTCTTTTTGCCGCTGTTCACCCAGTCTTCATAGCAGCCAGAATAATACTCCACATCTTCTACAGATACAAGCCTTGGAAGTCCGTCCAGTCTGATATATCTTAACTCACCTCTGGCCATCCGCTCTGTCAGCGTCAGATCCATCTGGCGTACTTCCTCTGCATACATCGGACTAAGTCCTGTCATTCGTACAAAATAGACATCTTTACAATTCCCGTTCACGCCACCTTTGATGTTTGTAAAAGCACGAAACGAAGACACATCCATCACATTATATCGAGTCTTGAATACCTCGCCATACATGTCGCTTCTCCTGTAATGCCTGTTGGCAGTTATTGTTCATGACAATAGGTTTGCTGGCAAAGCCTGCAATCTATTGTGTAAGGTGTTTTAGGATTGCGGAAACATAAAATGCAAAACAATCCGTGGTATTCTTTATTGTAACACAATCTTCCAGGAATAGCTATATAATTTATTCTTAAGACTACAATCTTACGAGCCATATTTACGGGGATTTTACAAAGATTTTACTTGACCTTTCAGATACTTTACAGTAGAATTATCCAACATGGAATGAGAGGTTATTATCATGAAAGATTCGATCTTATATTACAGTGTAGGACCGCTGTTGTATTGTCCGGCCAATCACCCAGGAATCGTCCAGTCCTTATGCTGCGAGAGATTTGGCCGGCAGTTTTCTTTGGCCATGTGTTTGGAAGATACCATTGCAGACGACCATGTGGCTCAGGCAGAGACACAGTTAGTCTCCACCATCTATACTCTTTTCAATCGTTCTACCAAAGATCTTTTTCTGCCAAAGATATTTATCCGTGTACGTACCCCCCAGCAGATCTCAGAATTAATGGAACGTTTTGGCGAGGCCGGACAATTGATCACCGGATTCAATATTCCCAAATTTTCTCCGGAAAACGCAGAGGCCTACCTTGCACAAATCCAACAAGTGAACAAAAGTTACAATAGAGACATTTATATAATGCCGATCTTAGAGAGTCCGCTTTTGATTGATCTCAGAAGCCGCTATCAGATCCTGTACACCTTAAAAGAACAGTTATCCTCTATCGAGCGGCTGGTCTTAAATATCCGGGTAGGAGGTAATGATCTGTGTCATATGTTTGGTTTTCGGCGGCGTCCCAATGAGTCCATCCACAGTATCGCTGCTATCTCGCAGATCTTCTCGGATATCGTCACCGTATTTGGCATGGACTATATCCTGTCTGGTCCCGTGTGGGAATATTATAATGGAAACGGCTGGGATACCGGATTAGAACAGGAACTCGCCGAAGACCGCCTCTGCGGATTTACTGGCAAGACGGTCATTCATCCAAAACAAATAGATATGGTAAATAAAGCTTACCGCATATCAAAAAAAGATTTGGAAGACGCCAAAGCCATCTTAAACTGGGACAAAGAAGCAACGCTTCTGGTGTCAGGATGTACTTCCAGCGAGCGGATGAACGAATATAAAGTCCACTCCAACTGGGCAAGACGAATCCTCCTGCTGTCACAAGTCTATGGGGTACAATAAGTCTCTACATATCCGCCATCTTTTGGATCAGTCCACAGGCTTTATAGCGGTGTAACGGATAACATTCCACAATAACCTCCTTTTCCTTCGCCAGGCGAAGGATAGGAGCCAAAGAGACATCCTCCTGGCACTCTCTCGCAATCAGCACCTTCCACGGCACTCTGCGCAGAAGCACCCGCGTCGTCTCTCCAATGCCTGGCTTGATCAGATTGATATCACCCACTTGATATCTCTGTGCAATCTGCCTGACCTCTTCCATCCCCTGCCCTTTAGGCCTCTCTTCTCTGGGTCCGTTATCCATCTGAAATTCTGCCTCGATGGCGTCCAGATAGGCATACGAAAGATCTGCCTCTCTCAATTCCCCATAATAAGCGGCTCCGTGAAAATCCTGTGCCCCTATAAGATCTTCTCTTAAAAAAGTCCGGCTGACAAGCCCTGACACGGTACTGTTTAAACAAGAACTAGGGATCAGAATATCCTCATACGTTCCGCACAGGTCTGTAATATTGGCCGGATCTGCCACCACGGCAAGCCTCGAAGACACGCCTGGATACGCCCTGATCTCCTTTTGAAGCTCCAAAAGGATCGCGCCTTTCCCGGTCCATCCATCCACAAACAAAAGCTCCTCTGCCCGATAATGTCTGAGCAGATATTTCATAGCGTTCTGATCAATGCCCCGTCCGCGGATAATCGAGATGGAATAATGCGGCACACAAAAGCCATATTTTTTCTGGATATAATGCTTTAACAAGATCCCGACAGGCGTCCCGGCTCTTGCCAAAGATACCAGCACCACTTGGTCTTGCCTTTCTGCCACAATCTGATCTGCCAGGCGCCCCACCGCCAGAGCCACCGGCTTTGCAAAATGCCGAAGTGCCTCCTGATAGATTCTTTTATATTCTTCACTCGGCACATACTCCATCGGCAGCATCTCACAATAATGCTTTCCCGACTGGATCAGCCGCTCTCTCTCCTTCGTCGACTGAGGCTTCACAAGCCCCGTAATGTCCTTTAATAAAAATGTCACATCTTCCTGATGATAGGAACTTCTCACCTCAACACCACCTTACCAAATAAATCCTGCAATTGTTGCACAGACACAGCGCATGAACCAGAGTAGACAGCCCCTCTGTCCCCTCTGCTGCATCCGTAACAATCAATACCTCTTCATATTCCCCGATATCATAGAGGAATGTCCTCCTCTCACGGTCATAAAAACTCGCCAACTCATATCTCTCGCGAAAAGGATACCCCTCCCCCCTACAGACTGAGATTGGACTTCTGGTCGTCGCATGATACCACACCTGGTTTCCCATCTCCTCCAGCCTCTTTGCTACACACAGCGCCGGATACATAAATTCCTCGGTTCCCAGTACCAGCACCCGTCTCTCCTGCCAAGAAGACAGCCGCGTCTGTATCTCATCACACATCCCAAGACATGCATTCTCATATACCTCTCCCAGCACCAGTCTGCGGGCATCCAGATAGCCGGTAGGACGTATCTCCTCGACCCCATCTGTCAGCATCCTGCGGTCACAATCATGATAACTTCCATCCTCCACATACTGTTCCACTCTCGCCTCATAGTTCTCATGGCTGATCTTCCCAAGCCAGTGCAGAGAGATCTCCTGCTCCTGATATCCCTTCAGATTCTCCTTTTCCATCCCATTTAATAAAGAAGCCGCCGAAAAGCAAAGCCCTTCCCCATAAGCCTCACGCAGCAGCCGGACTATATGCAGGATCGTATTCCCCGTTGTGATCTCATCCTCAATAAAGACAATCCGATCCACCTGCCCAATCACAAGATCCACATCCTCACGCACCAGCTTCTGCTCCGTCGCATGACTATGAACCTCGGAAAAATAAAAATACTCCACCCCCGGCAGGCACTCCCTGGTCGTCTGCATATAATAAGCATCCAGCCTCGCCGCCACAGCCGCCCCAATAGCAGTTGCTGTCTCCGCAAACCCAATCAACAATAGCCGCTCCTTAGGATACGCCCGCAAAAGCACCTGAGCAAGCGCCTCAAACATCTCAAGTGCCGCCGAAGGACACACAGGAATATGCTTTCCCTGCAGCCGGTTCACCACCAGATATTTCCTCTTCTTATTTCCTTCCCGCTTCGCAAGCACCACCAGATTCTCTTCCGAATATACCATATATTCCTCCTGTCTCTTACCATCTGCCCCGGACTTTCACAGGCTTTTGATCTGCCTGATGTTTCCCGATTATTACTATACTCTATAACAACGCTAAAAATCGCTAAACCCAAAATGTTTACGGTTAGAGGGAAGTAATTTCAGATTAGGCGGTATAGCCCCAATTTCAAGGGCTGTACCGTCTTTTTGAGTTCCTATGCGCCTTGCTGTTTCGGTTGCGTGGCAGAAAGAAAATTGATTTCCCCTACAAAGTTGAAAACAATATCTACTTTCTGTACCCGTTTCCCGTCCACC
>CAJUGG010000017.1 GCA_910585995.1 uncultured Lachnospiraceae bacterium | reverse complement strand
CGTTAATCCAATCCAGATCTTTTAACATATGTACTGCTCTCTTGATTAAATTCAATAATCGTTTCATTAGCTGACTTAATAAGGCATACCAGACTCAAAAATCTAATATACCCTATCAACCATCATAATTCATATGAACTTTTCTCAAAGATAAATACATTGTCTTATATTCAGAATCCACACAATGTAAAGGATGCATATTAATTTCTACAGGATGAAATCCATTATTTTCATAGAACTTTTCTGCATTTGGAAGTGCATGTAAAAAAATGTATCCTGATGCGCTTTAATCGAGTATACTATAAAAACATCAGGCATGCGATCAGGATGCCTAACAGACAGCCTGCTACTACCTGCAGCGGAGTATGACCCACGAACTCTTTGAGGCTTGCTTCCCAAAATTCGTACATTTTGTCGTTTTTCTTAAATGCCTCCACAAACCCTTCAGTACGAAAGAAATCGATCATCTCATTGAGCACTTTTCCCTGCCTTCCCGTCTCCATACGGACTCCCATGGCATCGTGCATCACGATAATCGCCAACATGCTGGCAATGGCAAATTCAAATGACTGAAGCCCATAGAGAAATCCCGACGCGGAAGCCATGGCGCTGACAGTAGCAGAATGTCCGCTGGGCATCCCTCCGTCTCCTATCATACGCTCCCAGCGAATCTCTTTGTTCACAAGCGCATAGATGATGGTCTTTAACACCTGTGCCATCGCCCATCCATAGACTCCGCAGACCAGTACCTTATTATTTAACAATGCGGTCCAAACCCCTTTCATGCTGTCCTTTCCACTCTCCTTACTGAATTTCCCATATGACAAGAAATGCCTTGACTTTACAGTCAAGGCATCACTGCACAATCTTAATTATATTTACGCTTCCTAGCTGCTTCGGATTTTTTCTTACGCTTTACGCTTGGTTTCTCGTAATGCTCTCTTTTGCGAATTTCCTGCTGGATGCCAGCTTTCGCACAGTTCCTTTTGAAACGACGCAATGCGCTATCCAAAGTCTCGTTCTCTTTAACGATCACGTTTGACATAGTATCACACCTAACCTCCCTCCAGTTGTGTATTGTGCCAAATACAACTGTCTGGGTATTTTATTGCACTTCAATCATTATAGGCGTTCTGACATCTTTTGTCAATATCTTTTTTTATTTTATTTTGCCATTTATTGTTTGATCTGCTGTGCAATTACCTCCGTTACTTTTGCAATGGCTTCCTTTACGCCGGCAGGATTCTTGCCGCCTGCCTGTGCCATATTCGGGCGGCCGCCTCCGCCTCCGCCTACGATGGATGCAATGGATTTGATCAGATTACCCGCATGTGCGCCGGCTTTCATCGCCTCTTCGGTCGCCGTCGCCATCAAGCTAACTTTCCCGTCTGTCACAGAAGCAAGAAGCACTACGCCTTCGCCTAGTTTTTCTTTTAACTGATCGCCTAATTCTCTCAGGCCGTTCATATCCACGCCGTCTACTTTGGCAGCCAGCACTTTTACGCCTTTGATCTCCTGTACCTGATTCATCACATCGCCGAGTGCATCTTTGGCCGCTTTGCTCTTAAGAGCTTCATTCTCACTTTGCAGTGCTTTGACCTCTGACAACAGATGCCCGATCTTCTCACAGACATTCGCCGGAGTCGCTTTTAACAGTTTGGCAGCCTCCAAAAGTGCTGCTTCCTGCTCCTGGTAATAGGAAAAGACACCGTCTCCTGTCAGGGCTTCGATCCGGCGCACGCCAGCCGCGATACCGGACTCTGAGAGGATCTTAAAAGCTGTGATCACACCTGTGTTGGCCACATGGGTTCCACCGCACAATTCCTTGGAGAAATCCCCCATGGATACCACACGCACATCCTCTGCATATTTTTCATCAAACAGCGCCATGGCTCCGCTTTTTTTCGCGTCTTCTAGATTCATCACCTGCGTCACCACCGGAAGGGCTGCCTTGATCTCCTGATTGACCAGATCTTCCACTTTTTTCAGTTCTTCTACACTCATCTGCTGAAAATGTGCAAAGTCAAAGCGCAGCCTGTCCGGCGTCACCAAGGAACCTTTTTGTTCTACATGATTGCCAAGCACCAGTTTTAATGCCTTTTGCAGCAGGTGCGTCGCGCTGTGATTTTTACAGGTATCCGCACGTCCGCCGGCATCTACGGTAAGCGTCACGGCATCACCTGCCTTGATCATGCCATTTTGCATCCTGCCTACATGGCCTACCTTGCCCCCTAAGAGCTTAATTGTATCTTCGACAACAAATACAGCATCCCCACAGGTAATCACGCCTTTATCGCCCTGCTGGCCGCCCATGGTAGCATAAAACGGAGTCTCTTCCACAAAGACCGTCCCTACCACGCCTTCGGTCAGCGCTTCGGTCAGTTCTGTATCTGTGGTCAGCACTGTCACTTTTGAGGTGCCTTCCAAATGGTCATATCCGGTAAATTCTGTGGTCACAGAAGCATCGATCTCATCATAGACCGTTGCATCCGCTCCCATATAATTAGTCACTTCATGAGATTCCTGTGCCCGCACTCTCTGTTCTTCCATGCACACACGAAATCCCTCTTCATCGATGCCATAGCCTTTTTCTTCGAGGATCTCTTTGGTCAGATCCAGCGGGAACCCATAGGTATCATACAGTTTAAAAGCATCCTTGCCCGCAAGGGTGGTTCCCCCGGACGCTTTCATCGCTGCCTCCATCTCTGCCAAGATCCCCAGACCCTGGTCGATGGTCTTATTAAATTTATCTTCTTCCTGAGTCAGTACCTTAAAAATAAAGTCCTTTTTCTCCTCCAGCTCCGGATAGCCGTCCTTAGAGCCTTCAATCACGGTCTTAGAAAGGTCAGCTAAGAATTTCCCATCGATACCCAGCAGACGCCCGTGACGAGCCGCACGGCGGATCAGGCGGCGGAGTACATAGCCCCGTCCGGCATTGGTGGGCATGATGCCGTCTGAGATCATAAAAGTAGCCGAACGGATATGGTCTGTAATCAGACGGATGGACACGTCTTTTTTCTCGTCTTTTTCATATTCACAGTGCGCATATTCACAGACCTTGTCCCGAAGTGCCCGGACCGTATCTACATCAAAGATCGAATCTACCTCCTGCACCACAGAGGCCAGCCGCTCCAGTCCCATGCCCGTATCGATATTTTTCTGTTCCAGCTCGGTATAGTGGTTATTTCCGTCATTGTCAAATTGAGTAAAGACGTTGTTCCAGATCTCCATATAGCGGTCACAGTCGCAGCCCACGGTGCAGTCCGGCTTGCCGCAGCCATATTTCTCTCCACGGTCATAATAGATCTCAGAACAGGGGCCGCAAGGGCCTGCTCCATGCTCCCAGAAATTGTCCTCCTTGCCAAAACGGAAGATCCGCTCTTTGGGAATCCCAATCTGCTGATTCCAGATCTCAAATGCCTCGTCATCATCCAGATACACGGACGGATAGAGCCTGTCCGGGTCAAGTCCTACCACTTCGGTTAAAAATTCCCACGACCAGGCGATGGCTTCCTTTTTAAAATAATCTCCAAAAGAGAAATTCCCCAACATCTCAAAAAATGTCCCATGACGCGCAGTCTTTCCCACATTTTCAATATCGCCGGTACGGATACATTTCTGACAAGTTGTCACTCTCCTTCTCGGCGGAATCTCTGCCCCGGTAAAATAAGGCTTTAAAGGCGCCATGCCAGAATTGATCAACAACAGACTCTTATCATTATGCGGAACAAGAGAAAAGCTCTTCATCTTCAGATGATCTTTGCTCTCAAAAAACTCAAGAAACATCCTGCGAAGTTTATTCACACCATATTTTTTCACGTTTTCATCCTCCTAGTTAAAACTCTGAAACTGTGCATAACTGCACGATATTCATCATATCACACCCGCTTGGCAACCGCAATCATTTTTTCTTTCGTAACATAAATGTAATCACTTTCTCAAAAAATGTGGTACAATAGATCACAGATTTTAGAAACATCGAGGAATGCCTATGAAAAAGAACATATTATGTATGGTACTGGCCCTTATGGCCAGTCTTACCGCCTGCCAAAGCGCGCAGATGGAGACACCGCTTTCGCAGGAGGAAGAAAAACAACCCACAGCCGAGCAAGAACCAACAGAAGAAGAACAAAAAGTGCTCCGCCGGGAAGAGGCTCTGACTCCTCTTCTTCAAGAAGCCGAGCATCTGGCACTTGGCTATTATTATGAGGAAGCGATTGCCGTCTTAGACGAAATACCCACAGAATATGCACAAGATCAGGAAGTGGAAGAAGCCAGGACGCGCTATCAGGAAGCACTCTCGTCCTTTGTCCCCTATGAGCAGCCCGTCCGCCACATCTTTTTCCATTCGTTGATCGTGGACACCTCATTGGCTTTTGACGGCGATTATATGTCCAATGGATATAATTACTGGATGACCACAGTGGAAGAATGTAAAGCCATCCTGGAGGAGTTGTACGCCAATCAGTATATCTTAATTGATATTCATGAACTGTGTGAAGAACAGACGAAAGAAGACGGAACCGCCACACTGGCTGCTGCCAGTCCCCTGGTGCCGGAGGGAAAGATTCCGCTGGTACTGTCTGTGGATGATGTGAGTTATTATGACTATATGGAAACAGACGGATTTGCCAAACGACTGTTGCTGGATGAAGACGGAGAGGTAAAAAATCTCTACATCGACCAGGAGGGGACAGAACACGTAGGAGATTATGATGTGATGCCCATTGTGGATACCTTTGTCAAAGAGCATCCGGATTTTTCCCTGCGAGGGGCCAAAGGGATCATCGCAGCCACTGGATACGAAGGCACACTGGGCTATCGGGTCAACGATCCAGCCAGCCCGACCTTGGAAGCAGACCGCGAAGCTGTTAAAAGCATCGCTGCACGTTTAAAAGAGACTGGATGGCTCTTTGCCTCTCACGGCTACGGGCACAAGCATACCGCATCCATCTCCTATCAGAGCCTGGTATCCGATACCACGCGCTGGAAAGAGGAGATCGCAAGCCTCGTGGGTGAGACCGATATCTATGTCTATCCCTATGGCGAAGAGATCGAATATCCCAGCCAGAAACTGACCTATCTGCAGTCCGAAGGATTTCGATATTTCTGCGGCGTCTGGGCGTCGCAGCCTTTTGTAAAAGTAACCGATACCTATGTCAGACAGACCCGGTGCAATCTGGACGGATTTACGATGATCACCAAGCCAGAAGCCGTCCAGGATCTGTTAGACGCATCCAAGGTCGTCGACCCTACAAGACCTGAATTGGAGTAACTTACCATGAAGACAGAAAAAATCATCGCCTGGATCAGTACCATCATCGGACTGATCTTAGCGACCGCCTTTTTTTTAAGATGGCATCCGGAACATCTGTGGCAGAATCAAAGCACACCCGTCACCATGGCCGAGATCGAAGAAAATCTGGCCAAAGACTACTCCGGCATGACAGCAGGCCATGATATCTTCCGGCTGACCGGGGCCAAAGATTTTGAAGATACCTGGTCTTATCACAACTATATGACCGCAGAACCCATCGGGATCGTATCCACGGACGTCTACAGTCTGAAACCCTGGGTAGACCCTTATATCCGTAGCGGAAAGAGACATCACAATTATACCGGCAAACGAAAAGCAGAGATCATAACATCCAAACTGAATGTATGGGAAGACTACAACCCCTATTATCTCTTAGAACTGCCGGACCATTCCTACATATTGGCACAGATCCCGACGGAACAGGCCGATGCCATCGCCAGAGGGAAAAAAATTACCCTTCCCATCGGCCGCAAAGCAGGCATGACTGCCACCGCAGCATCCTGTCTGTCCGAGATCTGCCAGGAATACCAAGTGGACACAGGCAGCGTATTCTACGCCTTTAACGATGAATGGGAGAAAAAACACTATATGCTCTCCTTTATGATCCGCTTTGCCGCGGCCGCCGTGATCTGCCTATTGTCAGCCACCCTTCTGATCACCATCGGAAACAAGATCTTTCGGGTCAACTCTGCCTGATATCCTCCAAAAGATCTGTCTGATCCGCCGCCGTCGTAGCCAACTGGTCACAACGCTCATTCTGCGGATGACCGTTGTGACCCTTCACCCAGATAAACGTCACCCGATGAGGTTTTTTCGCCTCCAAAAGCCTCTTCCACAGATCCGGATTCTTCACCGGCTGCTTCTGACTATTGACCCAATTCCTCTTCAGCCAGGAATCAATCCAGTGTTGGTTAAACGCATCCACCAGATACTTAGAATCCGAATACAATTCCACCTGACAAGGCCTCGTAAGCGCCTCCAGCCCCACAATCGCCGCCATCAATTCCATCCGGTTATTCGTCGTCTTTTGATATCCCCCGGAAAACTCCCGGATATGTTCTACCCCCTTCGTATCCACATAAGACAATATCGTCCCATAACCTCCCGGCCCATCTGGATTCCCCCGCGCCGCACCATCTGTATAGATCCTCACGAACATAATACCCACTCCTGTCCCGGATACCGAAGCGCATGATAATTCTTTAACAATCCCTGCATATCCCGCTCCCCTTTCACCCTCTCACACACCTCATACTCTCCCCAGCAATGCATAGGAAACACCTCTCTCGCCTTAGTCCTCTCCAAAAAATACCGCATCCCCCAACTATAAGCACTCCCAAGCCTCGGATCCAACGGCACAAACGCCACATCCAGCACCCGGTCCGAAAGCCTGTCCACCTCCCGCTTATAATTTGCCGCCATATTGTTATTATAAGCCTTGTCCTCCCCCTCCCAATGCCACCAATTCAAATCCCCCGCATGATAGATCCTCTTCCCCTCCGTCTCTACCACATACGCCACTCCCAGATCCGTCGACCGAAGCGTCTCCACCTTCAGATCCCCAATCTCATAAGACTCCCTCGCCCTCACCAGATACATCCATTCCTCCCTCTCCTCTTTACACACCCTGATATCCCTAGACATCACATACACCGCCCCCGGATATTTCTTTCGAAGCCCCCAGATCTCCCTCTTAAAATGATCCCCATGCCCATGGCTATTCAAAAAATACACTCTCTTCCCCCCAAAACTCTCCGGCAATCTCCCCTCCCCATAATAATCAAAAATCAACACACTCTCTTCCAATTCCACCACAAAACTACTGTGGAACACAAACATCACTCTCATAAAACCTCCAATTATAAATTATAATTTATATTATCCACCAACTCCAAAGCTGACGCTTCTCCTCCCCATTATACACCATCCCCCCAACCCCGCAACCCCTTTTCTCTTCCTCTCACCCTCTATCCCCCACCCCCTTATCTTATAACTCCCCTAGCCAGCCAAGAGGGGCTGCCGCAAAATGGGGCGCCCTGGATCG
>CAJUGG010000016.1 GCA_910585995.1 uncultured Lachnospiraceae bacterium | reverse complement strand
CGTTAATTATTTAACGTTAATATTTTAACACATAATTTAAAAAAAGAAAAGTGTAAATTTTAAGAAATTACACTTTTCTTTCAAACGCCTAACTCCAGCGCTTTTTTCTAAGGCCAAGCGTACACAAGATCAGCATCGGGAAGATCTCCAGTCTTCCGATCAGCATATCTGCAATCAGTACCACTTTGGAAAGATTAGAATACAGCGCAAAATTCTGCGTAGGCCCTACTTTTGCCAGGCCAGGACCGATGTTGTTCATCGTGGAGGCAACCGCAGTAAAATTTGTAATCGCATCCAGGTTATCCAAAGAGATCAGCAACACAGACAGCATAAAGATCGCCAGATAAGAGATCAAAAATACATTGATCGAACGCAAGATTTCATGCTCTACCTGTTTTCCCTCAAACCGGGTCTTGCGCACCGTTCTTGGATGTGCAATCACAGACAACTCTTTTTTAATCGTCTTGGCCATAATGACAATTCGGGAGACTTTGATGCCGCCGCCTGTACTGCCTGCGCAGGCTCCCACAAACATCAATATCACCATAATCGTCCTGGAAAATTCCGGCCAAAGGTCAAAGTCCACCGTGGAAAATCCAGTGGTGGTGATAATCGAAGCCACCTGGAACGACACATGCAAAAGCGCCTCTCTCACTCCGTGGAACATATGATAAGTATTCAGTGTGATCAAAAGGATCGCTCCACCGACAATTCCCAGATAAAAACGCGCCTCTTCACACCGAAACGCCTCTTTTAGCTCTCTTGAGTAGATCAAAAAATAGACATTAAAGTTCACGCCAAAGAGTAACATAAAGATGGTAAGTATCACTTGAATCACTGCATTGTAATCTCCGGCACTGCTGTTTAGCACCCCAAAACCTCCGGTTCCTGCTGTGGCAAAAGCCAGGTTTACAGAGTCAAACAGCGGACATCCTGCGACCACCAAAAGAAGCATCTCCGCTATAGTCAGGCAAAAATAGATCACATACAAGATCTTCGCAGTGCTGCGTACCTTGGGCACCAGTTTTCCCACGGAGGGTCCAGGACTCTCCGCGCGCATCAGATACATACTGGAGGCTCCCGCTATGGGCAGAATCGCCAGCATGAACACCAGTACGCCCATACCGCCGATCCAGTGAGAAAAGCTCCTCCACATCAGTACCGCACGAGGCAAGATCTCCACATCCGATAAAATCGTCGCTCCTGTCGTGGTAAAACCGGACACAATCTCAAAAAGCGCATCCACCGGATTGGGAAAATATCCGCTGAGATACAGAGGAATCGCACCGCAGATACTCATGACAATCCAGCACAGAGCCACACTGATATATCCTTCGGACGAAAAAATCGTTGCATTTTCTGGTTTCTTTCCTTTTATGACACTTCCAAGCACCACACAAAACAGCGCAGTCCCCAAAAACACCAAAAGGCAGCGCTCCTGATAAATCAAAGCAGTCAGCATGGGAACCAACAAAAAAGCGGCTTCCATCTGCACCATGCTTCCAATAATATAACCGATCATTTTGCGATTCATGATTCACCTTCCGCCTTCGTCTGACGGGCTGTGGAAGCTGAAGAAGATCTGTTCAGGATATCTTCGATATCATTTAATTTTCCACAGTCTGTTGTGATGATGATAACTGAATCCCCTACCTGCAGACAGTCCTGGCCTTTGGGAATAATCACTTTGCCCTTTCTGTGAATGGCACAGACCAAAAGATTCGACTTTAATTCGAGCGCCTGAAGAGGAGTATCTGTGGTAGCTCCCTTTTCTTTTACCGTAAATTCCAGCGCCTCTGCTCTTCCGTCCACTAAGCGGTACAGCGTCTCCACATTGCTGCCGATGGAATTTTGCATGGCACGCACATATTGCAGGATATTTTCTGCCGTGATATGTTTGGGGTGGATGATACTTCCAATATCCAGTGTAGAGATAATATTGTCATATGTATTGTTGTTGATCTTGGTGATCTTCTTCCCCTTACTCATGCTCTTGGCATAGAGAGACAGCATCACATTTTCTTCATCCATATTGGTAAGCGCCACAAATCCTTCTGCCTCTGCCAGCCCTTCTTCTGCTAAAAGTTCCTGGTCTGTCCCGTCTCCGCAGATAATCATAGCTTTAGGCAACAGGTCACACAGCTTCTCGCAGTGCTCCCGGTTCTTTTCTACGATCTTCACCTGAATCCCCATCTCCATCAGACGTTTTGCCAGATAGAATGCAGCTTTGCCTCCACCAATAATCATGGTATTTTTCACCTGATTGGTCTGAATGCCGATCTGACGGAAAAATTTACTCGCATTGACCGGAGAAGCTACAATAGAGATGGTGTCATTGGCCTGCAGCCGGATCTCTCCATCCGGGATCAATACTTCCTTTTTACGCTCCACCACGCAGATCAGCACTTCACATCGAGAGAGAATGGTCAGGTTCTTAATCTGCTGGTCACACAGCGGGCTGCCTTCGTCTATTCGAAACCTCAGAAGCTCGATCCGGCCTCTGGCAAAGGTATCGATATCAATCGCTGACGGAAACCTTAAAAGCCTGGCCATCTCCGTAGCCGCCGCCCATTCCGGATTGATTACCAAGGATAGCCCTAATTCTTCTTTGATATGCTGGATCTCCTGGTGATAGACTGGATTTCTTACACGGGCAATGGTCTGACATCCGCCTGCTTTTTTGGCGATCAGACAACTTAACAGATTCACTTCATCCGCATCGGTCACTGCAATCAAAAGATCTGCCTTCCCAATACCCGCATCTTGTTGAATATTGTAGCTTGCCACATTGCCGACGATTCCTCTTACATCAGCTGCATTGGTGATATGCTGAACTACATCTGAATCCTCATCAATCACTGTGATATCATGCCCTTCCCGGCTCAGTTGCTCCGCAAGGACACTCCCCACTTTTCCGCAACCTGCAACGATAATATTCATCTCTTCTTTTGACCCTCCTGCTGCCTAAAATATATTAATTTTAATATAACATTTTCGAGCCAAAACCGCAAGAATATCCTTTTGCAATCAGGACCTCCGAACTGTGTGATGATCATCTGCGCCAGCTTGGGGTCCGGGTTTTTGATGTTGATGGGATATTCCAATCGCTTTTCATAATTCCACATTTAGCAAGCTCCTCCTTCCCATGGCCATGGCTGGTTGATCCATTCCCATTTTTTACGGTTTCCCTTTGCAGTATCCACCGTAAGGGGGCCAAACATGGAAGCAAAATCTTCCAAAGCCTGATTTCTCAGACGGCTGTATTCTTGAAAATAGGCAAGTGCTGCCGCATCATCCGGATGTGTATTCAGATACAGATTCGCCTCAGTAACTGCAAAACTGACCATATTGATCCATTGAAGCATCTGCTGCCTGGTCGGTGCTTTTTGTGCCATTATCTGCATCCTCCTCTCACACCAAGGAATGGTTTATTCAGTTCTGGAAAAATGGTTCCAATGGGCAACCCTTTTTCCAGATCGTACACCGTATTCCAGCGCTGCCACGGAACATATGCCATGGCAACCGGGAAATTATCCGGTCTGCCAAAACCCGGACCCTGCGGCCGGGAAGGTGAAAATCTTTGATAATCTTCCAATTTTCATAATCCTTTCTCTGTTTTCCTTCCCTTTATCCTATGTTTGGGCAATACATTCGGTTCGTGAAAAAGACTTTCTGACTCGCACCGCACACATTTGCCGAGTCAGAAAGCCCTGTCTTGTCTCTTTATAAAAAGCACTCTATTTTCGATGTTCATGGGTGAACAGATGATCCTGGCAGTATTCATAATTTCCTGTACATTTGGAACAAAAACGAAATTCCAGGTCATCTCCGTCCTTTTCGGTACGGCCACAGACCGCACAGCGATGATGGGTACTCTTTACAGTGGCCGTCTTTATTTTTTTCTCATAGGTTCTGCGCCTCTTGATGTCTTTGGCTGAAAATTTGTTTCTGCGCATCGCCAAAAAGAAGATGATAAAATTCAAAAACGATACCAGCGCCGCCACACTGTTCGCCGGGACAGCGATGATCCCAAATCCTGCCAGAGAATACCAGATCTCGCTACGCATAGGTACAATAAAACCTGTGACAATCGTGATGATAAAATACAAACCGTTGGCGTAGCCCAGATATTTACATTTGATAGGAAGAATAAAAAACAGCAAAAACTGCACATCCGGGAACAGTGCTGCAAAGGCAAAAAACAGCGACATATTCAGATACATGGTTCCGTAGGACAGATTAAGCCCTGTCACCAGATAGATCAGCACACACACCAGCACATGCAGAAAAAGTCCGGAAAAAAAGTACAGATTAAACTTAAAAGCCCCCCACTGATACTCTAACATCTTGCCAATCATATAATACAGATACAACGAGAAAAAGATAAAGAGAAAACTTCCGGTGGGCGGCTGGATGATAAAGGTAAAGATCCGCCAGATTTCCCCTCTGCAGATCGCTGCAGCATCCAAGGCCAGATATTCATAATAAAGCCCTGGGGATACTACCTGCACTACAAATCCCAAAGCATACAGTATAATAATATAATACATCAAATTGCGGATCGCATATCTTCCAAACCTGCGTTCCATCCGATCAATCCATCTCATATGAAAACCCTTTCTCTCCATCCAATCTCGTATTTCATCCGAATACGCTTATTATAGTTTTTCCGCTCTCTTTTGTCAACGATACATCTTCTCTTCTCAATCTTAACAACATTTTTATGGACTCTCTTGGTAAGTTTTCATATAATATAGCATGTCAAAAACCAAAGAAAAATGCGAGGTGAAGGCATGTCCATTGCCAAATATATGAATAAATGTTATCGTCTTGGAATCGATATTGGTTCCACTACTGTAAAAATCGCTGTTTTAGACCACGCGAATCAGATCTTATTTTCCGATTATGAACGGCATTATGCCAATATTCAAGAGACTCTTTCTCTGCTTTTGACACGTGCAGTCAAATCCTTAGGGCCAATGAATATCTATCCAGTCATCACGGGTTCCGGCGGCCTGACTCTGGCACAATATTTGGAAGTGCCATTTGCCCAGGAAGTTGTGGCCGTGGCAGAAGCTCTTAAGACCTACGCACCCAAGACCGATGTCGCCATCGAGTTAGGCGGAGAGGATGCCAAGATCATCTATTTTGAAGGCGGCAACGTGGAGCAGCGCATGAATGGGATTTGCGCTGGAGGTACAGGATCTTTTATCGATCAGATGGCCTCCCTTTTACAGACAGATGCCTCAGGCTTAAATGAATACGCCAAAGGCTATCAGGCGCTCTATTCCATCGCTGCCAGATGCGGTGTCTTCGCCAAGACTGACATCCAGCCTCTGATCAATGAAGGCGCCACCAAAGAAGACTTGTCTGCTTCGATCTTTCAGGCTGTGGTCAATCAGACCATCAGCGGCTTGGCCTGCGGCAAACCCATCCGCGGACATGTGGCTTTTCTAGGCGGACCGTTCCACTTTTTATCAGAGCTTCGCCAGACCTTTATCCGCACCCTGCAGCTGGATGAAGAACATACGATTATCCCGGACCACTCTCATCTGTTTGCGGCTGCTGGTTCTGCTCTTTTATCCAAACAGGAGACTTCGGTCTTTGCCAGAGATCTGATCAAGCGTCTCAATGACAAGATCCAGATTGCCTTTGAAGTGGAACGTCTCGAACCTCTGTTCGATAGCCAGGAAGCGTTTGCTTCTTTTGAAGCCAGACATCAAAAAGCAACGGTTCAGAAAAAAGACTTAGCATCCTATGAAGGGGACTGTTTCCTTGGAATCGACGCCGGCTCCACCACGACCAAGATCGCTCTTGTTGGGGAAGACGGCTCTCTGCTTTATTCTTTTTATCACAGCAACAACGGAAATACCTTACATATTACGCTTGAAGCCTTAAAAGATCTTTTTGCAAAGCTTCCCGAAAAAGCACACATTGTCCGCTCCTGCTCCACCGGCTATGGGGAAGCTTTGGTCAAAGCTGCGCTGATGCTCGACGAGGGCGAAGTGGAGACGATCTCCCATTACTATGCCGCCCAGTTTTTTGATCCGGAAGTAGACTGTATTCTGGACATCGGCGGACAGGATATGAAATGTATCCGCATCAAAAATCACACAGTGGATAATGTGCAGCTCAACGAAGCCTGCTCTTCCGGCTGCGGCTCCTTTATCGAGACGTTTGCCAAATCTCTGAATCTGTCTATCCAGGATTTTGCCAAGTCGGCTCTGTTTGCCAAAAATCCGATTGATTTAGGAACCCGCTGTACGGTATTTATGAACTCCCGCGTCAAACAGGCGCAAAAAGAAGGAGCCGGCGTGGATGATATCTCTGCGGGACTGGCCTATTCTGTCATTAAAAATGCCTTATTTAAAGTGATCAAGGTCTCAGATGCCTCCTCCCTTGGGCAGCATATCGTCGTACAGGGAGGCACCTTCTACAACAATGCAGTCCTTAGAAGCTTGGAAAAGATCGCAGACTGTGAAGTGATCCGTCCTGATATCGCAGGTATCATGGGCGCTTTTGGCGCTGCACTGATCGCCAGAGAGCGCTATGAAGGGCAGCAGACTACCATGCTTTCCAGAGACCAGATGGAAGCTCTGACCTACTCCACTTCCATGACCAAATGCCATGGCTGTACCAATAACTGCCGCCTGACCATCAATAAATTCTCCGGCGGCAGACGTTTTATCTCCGGCAACCGCTGTGAACGGGGGTTGGGTAAAGAGAAAAAAGAACAAACGGCACCAAATCTGTTTGCTTATAAGAACAAACGTTTGTTCTCTTACACATCTCTTCCAGAGACAGAAGCCGCTCGCGGGCTAGTAGGGATCCCACGGGTATTAAATCTCTATGAAAATTATCCATTTTGGTTTACCTTTTTTACCAGACTGCACTATCGGGTGGTCCTTTCTCCGGAATCCACCCATGAATTATATGAGCAGGGCATAGAATCCATTCCCAGCGAATCAGAATGTTACCCTGCCAAGTTAGCCCACGGGCATGTCAAATGGTTGTTGCAGCACAATATTTCATTTATCTTTTACCCTTGTGTCCCTTATGAACGGCAGGAATTTCAAGATGCCAACAACCACTATAACTGCCCGATTGTCACCTCCTATGCTGAGAATATCAAAAACAATATGGAGGAACTTGCTTCTGAACGCTATGATTTTCGCAATCCATTTTTAAGTTTTGAAAGTCTGGAGATCTTAACCCAGCGCCTGATCGAAGAGTTTCAAGGGGAAAAAGATATGACTGCGGCAGAGATCAAAGAGGCCGCAGAGGCTGCATGGAAAGAGCTTAAAAAAGCCAGAGAAGATATCTGTCAAAAAGGCGAAGAGACACTCCGATGGATGGAAGAGACACACACCCATGGGATTGTCTTAGCCGGAAGACCTTATCACATTGACAAAGAGATCAACCACGGAATCCCGGAACTGATCAACAGTTATGGGATGGCGGTGCTGACAGAAGACAGCATCTCTCATTTACAGACAGAAGAACGTCCGCTGCGCGTAATGGACCAATGGACGTATCACTCCCGGCTGTATGCCGCTGCCAACTATGTCAAGACCAGGGAAGATCTGGATCTGATCCAGCTCAATTCCTTTGGATGCGGCTTAGACGCTGTCACCACCGACCAGGTCAACGAGATCTTAAGCAACTCCGGCAAGATCTACACCTGCTTAAAGATCGATGAGATCAGCAACTTAGGCGCTGCACGTATCCGCATCCGCTCTCTGTTGTCCGCGATTCGTGTGAGGGAAAAGAAAAAAGAATCCCGCAAGATCGTCTCTTCTGCCTATAAGCGAGTAGTTTTCACCGAAGAGATGCGTAAAAACTATACCATCCTTTGTCCGGATATGTCACCGATTCATTTTAACTTATTAGAAGCGGCATTTTGTTCCTGCGGCTATAAGATTCGCGTCCTTCCCAAAGCCGGAAAACAAGCCGTGGATCTGGGACTAAAATATGTCAATAATGACGCCTGCTATCCTTCCTTACTCGTCATCGGACAGATTATGGAAGCCGTCCTCTCTGGAACTTATGACCTTACGAAGACTGCTATCCTGATCTCCCAGACCGGAGGCGGCTGCCGGGCCAGCAACTATATTGGATTTATCCGCCGCGCGCTCGAAAAAGCCGGTTATCCTGATATTCCTGTGATCTCTATCAACCTAAGCGGTCTGGAGAAAAATCCAGGATTTAAATTCACACCGGAGATGCTGTTAAAAGGGATCTACGCACTGGTGTTCGGAGACTTATTTATGCGTCTCCTCTACCATACCCGCCCCTACGAGCTGTCCAAAGGAGAAGCCAATAAGACCTATGAGCGCCTGAACCGGCGCTGCAAAGCCTTTCTGTTAAAAAGACGTCCAAGCTTCAGCAGTTTTAAACGGCTGTGCAATGAGATCGTAGATACCTTTGACCATATCCTGGTCAACAATGAAATAAAGCCTAAAGTGGGGATTGTTGGAGAGATCCTGGTGAAATTTTCTCCATCCGCCAACAATGGGCTGGTGGATCTCTTAGAAGAAGAAGGTGCAGAAGCCGTCGTACCGGATCTGATGGATTTTTTACTCTACTGCTTTAAAAATACAGAATTTCGGGCGCAGTATCTGGGGAAAAAGAGATTTTCCGCTTACATGGGACGTCTCGGCATCCGCGCGCTGGAATTTTTCCGTGCCCCTGCCAACAAAGCGCTAAAGAGAAGCGTACACTTTTCTCCTGCTTCCAATATTGACCATATGGCCAAGATGGCAGAGGAGATCGTCTCTCTGGGCAACCAGACGGGAGAGGGATGGTTTTTAACTGCGGAGATGCTGGAGCTGATGGAAGGTGGGACTTCCAACATCATCTGTACGCAGCCGTTTGCCTGCCTGCCGAATCATATTGTGGGCAAAGGAGTGATCAAAGAACTGCGGAAACGTCATCCGGGGGCTAATATCGTAGCGATTGATTATGATCCGGGGGCGAGCGAGGTGAATCAGCTTAATCGGATTAAATTGATGCTTAGTACGGCTTTCAAAAACTTAGACAAACCTGCAGAGCGTAGGAAAGAGGCGTGAGTGACGGAGCAACCGCAAGGCGGGCCTGGAGGACTGGGACTGGAGGCTGCCACAGTTGGGGGCGGCCTGACTCGCACAAATAGTGCTGTGTAGATTGGAGCGGACAGTCTGGCGATTTTGTACGCCACAGGCGGACACTCGTGTCCGAATGTGGCGCACAAAATCGTTAGACTGTCCGATACACTCTATGCAGACATTTGTCGAGTCAGGCCGCCCCCAACTGTGGCAGCCTCCAGTCCCAGTCCCCCAGGCCCGGCTTGCGGCGCTCCCGTCCCTCTTATCTGTTTTCAATCTGCCAGTCAATTTCCTTCATCCCATTTTCTTTCAAAAAGGCATTTGTCTGGCTGAAATGTTTACACCCGAAAAATCCTCTATGTGCCGACAGCGGACTTGGATGTGGTGCTGTCAGGATCAGATGTTTGGGGTTATGAAGCATCGATTTTTTCGATTGAGCAGGTTTGCCCCACAGTAAAAATACAATAGGTCTGTCTTGTTCATTCAGTATGCGGATCGCCGCATCTGTAAATTCTTCCCAGCCAATCCCGCGATGAGAGTTTGCCTGATGCGCGCGTACTGTCAGCACCGTATTTAACAGCAATACTCCTTGTTTCGCCCATTTCTCCAGATAGCCATGATTTGGAATATAGCAGCCCAGATCACTCTGCAGCTCTTTATAGATATTGACCAGTGACGGCGGAACATCCACATCGGGTTTTACAGAAAAACAAAGTCCGTGTGCCTGTCCGTCTCCATGATATGGGTCCTGTCCCAAGATCACGACCTTCACCTGCGACAGCGGCGTAAAATCAAACGCATTAAAAATATCGTCCGCCGGCGGAAAGATCAGTCGGGTATTGTACTCTTCTTTTACCGTTGCATACAATTTTTCATAGTAAGGTTTTTTGAACTCTGGCTTCAATGGCTCTAACCAGTCATTCTGAATCATTCCCATAGTCTTCTCTCCTTGTACCTTATATTTTGTGACTGCTGTCACAGATTTTCCTTATCTTTTGTCCCTTACAAGCGCACCGGAATCTGGTGTTTTTGTAAATATGCCTTTACCTGGCAAATCTCCAGCTCTTTGTAATGAAACAAAGAAGCTGCCAAAGCCGCATCTGCTTTTCCCTCTGTCAAAGCATCCTTAAAATGCTCCAGTGTCCCTGCTCCTCCGGATGCGATCACAGGAACAGAGACCTGCTCTGCAATCGTACGAGTCAGCTCGATATCGTATCCCGCTTTTGTGCCGTCACAGTCCATACTGGTCAGCAAGATCTCGCCGGCTCCCAGCCTGCATGCTTTCACGGCCCACTCTACGGCATCGATCCCCATATCCACACGGCCTCCGTTTTTATAGATATTCCATCCGCTGCCGTCCGGCCTTCTCTTGGCATCAATCGCCACCACCACACACTGACTTCCAAACTTTTCAGCCGCTTCGCTGATCAGCTCTGGCCGCATAATCGCTGCCGTATTTACCGAGATCTTGTCTGCGCCTTCCCGAAGCAATGCTTTAAAATCCTCTACGGTACGTATTCCTCCTCCTACCGTAAACGGAATAAATACATTCTGCGCCACCCGGCGCACCATATCGACCACGGTGTTTCTGGCATCGGAAGAAGCCGTAATATCCAGAAAGACCACCTCATCTGCCCCTGCTTTATCATAAGCGGCTGCGATCTCCACCGGATCTCCTGCGTCTCTGAGATCTACAAAATTAACCCCTTTTACCACCCGCCCATTGTGGACGTCCAAGCAGGGAATGATCCTCTTTGTCAACATCTGTCTTCTCCTCCTAGATCCCTGCAAAATTTTTTAATATCTGAAGCCCTGTATCGCTGCTTTTCTCCGGATGAAACTGGCAGGCAAACAGATTGTCCTTCTCTACAGAAGCGTGAATCGTGACACCATATTGGGTAGTTGCTTTTACAATCTGCGCATCCTTTGCCTTCAAATAATAAGAATGGACAAAATAGACATAGGGTTCTCCTGTCAGTCCCTGAAAAAGTCTCCCCTCATGCTGAAGCGTCAGCTGATTCCAACCCATATGCGGAATCTTAAGCCCTTCCTCGTCCGGAATCCTTAGAATCTCTCCTTCTAAGATCCCCAGTCCTTCAACACCCGGAGCTTCCTCACTTCGTTCAAATAAAAGCTGCAGCCCCATGCAGATCCCAAGAAATGGTGTCTTCTTATCCACAATCTCCTGTATAATCTCCACCAGGCCATATTCTCTCAGATGACTCATGGCATCTCCAAATGCCCCGACGCCCGGAAGAATCACCTTCTCTGCTTTAAGCAGCGCCTTACGGTCTCTGGTAATACATACGTCCTGCCCCAGACTTTGCAGTGCCTTCTCTACACTTTTAATATTGCCTGCATCATAGTCAATGATCGCGATCATCGTTCTGCCTCCTCGCCCGATGTCAAAAATAACACAGGATCTTCCTGTATAGCTGTCCCGCGCTTTGCGATCTCCGCAGACAGCTGCCAAAACGTCTCATGTATCCGGATCAAGATGGATTTTTGGTTAAAATAACAGGTCTTTTCAAATGGAAAACGAATCAAAGAAGGATGCAAAAAGCCCACTCCCAATTCCACGATGCACAGCTTCTGATTCAGCGTAAATCCCAGCCAGTGCAGATATCTCTCCCAACTCTTGCTGTCCTCTCCCTCTTCCAAAGGAGACACAATCTGTTCCGGCAAAAGCCCCGCCTGTTCCAGTGCGGACCGCTCTTTTAATGTCACTATAAAATAGTCTTTGTCTTTTAGAAGAACTGCCAGACGACTGTAAAAATGTTCCAGGTCTCCGCTTAGGCTCTCTCCCAATCCTACCAATACCAGATTGGCTGTACGTATTTTCTCCACTATCTCTATGTATGTCATATCTCCATCCTCTCTGTCCATACTCAGTATAGCGAATTACACTCCATCTGGCAAGACTTTCTCTAAGGAAGTGTCACCTTCTTACAATAAATTCTCCGAAGCATACCTCCATATTTTTCTTTGGTCATCATCATCTGGTATCCATTCGCCTCCAGTGACCGATAACTTGCCGGATTATCCGGAGACACCGTTGCCATAAAATAGATATATTTCTCTTGATCGATCATATGTTCTGCATATTGAAGCATCCAGGCCTGCAGATGATTCCCTCTGTACTCAGGCAGCACCACTGCGGATTCCATATGTGCCACTTTATGCAGTTCCTCCTTGGGAATCCCTAGATCACGTCCCAGATTATCCTCGGCATCCATCGGATAGCGGACCATAAAATTCCCGACCATCTTTCCCTGTGAATCATAAGCAGCTACCATAAAACCTTCTGCTCCCAGATGTGCCTTGATATAATCCAGATCGGAAGTTGCAAACAATTCTTTATTTTCCAGTTGGTCATAGACCTCTTGTATCACCTGACAGACGGTCTCTGCTTCATCTTCCCTTACGATTCTTATGGTCCAATTGCCTTTCATCGCCCATATTCCTCCCTGTCTCCATCTACTTTATGCCCTTACACAGGCGCATCATCTCCTGGTCTTCCGCTGAATCCCCCCAGGCAATGGCCTGCTCTGGCAAGATCTTCATCCATTCACACAGGGTACGGACCCCCGAAGCTTTGTCTGCCTTGTCAGATACCAGTTGCAGGCATGCTCCCTCCATCACATAACGCATCCCATAATCAGATAAATGCCATCTATGAGACAATTCTTCTGCTTCCCCTGCATGCCACAGCCGATGCCGGCTGCGAAGCAGTGTCACTTTATATACCTGTCCTTCCATTTTATAACACAAGATCCGATAACCATACTTTGATCTTGTCTTTTCCAGATCAGAAAGAATGTCTTCTTCTATCTCATATACTTTTTCCCTGTCAGCCGTCCCCTCTTTTAACACCAGATGCGCTCCCGCGGCAAACACCCCTCCCCGAAACTGATACCAGATCTTTTTGCAGGCTCTGACTGCATCTTTATAAGGCAGTGTCGTCGCCAGAAATAACGGAATCTGATCTCTCCAAAGCCCCTTAAGCCCTGCCTGCACACTCTTAGAGATGCTGCCGTCTTCATCTAGAATCGTTCCAGCCAGGTCCAAAAATACGGCTTTGGGACGCCTTGGCACCCGAAACAGAGGATAAGGGCCAAAGATCACCTGATTGAAAAGATCCATTCGCCCTCCATACGCCAAATAACAGGAACATACCTTGCGGCTACACAAAGGCTCTGGCCAATGTTGACTCTCCCACAGTTCCTCCTGACACATTTTTATATCCCGGCTGATATTGCAGGTATGGAGTCTCCCATTTCCTTCCGCAAATAACCGCTCCTTACACTGTAAGACCGCTGCATCCGGAGGTGACAATTCTCTTAAAAAATATGGATCGATCTCTGAAAATGCCTCTCTTTCCTCCAAAGTATAAGGTCTTTTTAACCCGTCCATCCGATTAACCCACAGATAGATCTCATCCGGCAACTCCCTGCGGAGTTTTTGTAGCAGCTCGATCTGCTTTGGTACACCTACGGACCCTGCGCAGATCACGGCTCCCCTCTCCTGGACTTTTTGACACTTTTTCACAAACTCTGTCACGGAAGTCATCTCTGGATGAAAAGTCGCCCAAAGATGCAGCTTCTGGCAGATCCCTCCTTGTGCTTCATAGGCATCCAGCGCTTCTTCCACCAAAAAGCTTAAATTAGTCTGTGCTCCCACTGCATCCATCGCAGGAAGCGCACTCAGAGCAGCCAGCCCGCTAAAGTACCAGGGATGGATCAGCGCTTCTCCATAGGGAGTTACCATCAGCGCCCGAAGATTGAGAGCTTCCGCATGTTCTGTCAATTTTTGTACAAATCCCCTCCACTGTACGCTGTCTTTTTCCAATTCTCTCTCAGACATGGCATGTTTGGAAAAAGGACAGTACGAACAGCGGTAGTTACAGCTTTTTAAGTTCCCCCGATATAACAACATCCGTCCGCCCATGAACGGCCTCCCATTCTTTCATCCGTCTCTGTACCTCTTGAGAGATCAACTGTGGTCCTAGATAATCCGATAACTCCATTCCCCTGTCTGTAAGCGTCAGATAGCTCTTTACTGCATTTGCTGCCAGGATCAGATATCCTTCCTCCATCCACCGCCTCAGGACAGGAAAGTCTTCTGCTGCCTCAGACTGAAACTGCTCTTTGTACCGCTTGGTATCCAGACCAGGCCGGA
The DNA here is from genome assembly GCA_910585995.1 of uncultured Lachnospiraceae bacterium. Taxonomy (GTDB): domain Bacteria; phylum Bacillota; class Clostridia; order Lachnospirales; family Lachnospiraceae; genus Hominiventricola. Next base: position 5,876 of record CAJUGG010000016.1, on the reverse strand, counting down.
TCAGCAGATGCCGGATGACCCATCTGCGCTTTCTCTCTTCTGTATTTAATAAAAATCCATGGGTAATCTCACAAAAATCCATTGTATTTTCATATGCTTTCAGTTGTTGCAGGCAGTCTTTTTGTGTAATTCCATAAGGAGTACAGGTATGCAGTTCTCCCATATAACTTCTGCCGCCGCACCCCAAAGCCAGCGAAGTCCCCAACCCGCACTCTGAAAATGCTCTTGCCTGTTCAGCTTTTACAAATCTGCGCATGGAATCCTGCCGATAGCCTTCTCTTCTCAGATAGGCACTTGCTTCCCTGTATTGCATCAATGCCGCGTCCGGATCTAAGACCATCCCTTCTTTCAGCTTCTGTTCCATCCTCACACCATGCTTCACATACAGCGGATACAAAAAGATCTCATCTGGCTGATAGGAAACAGCCTCTTTTAATGAAGTGAGCAGTCCCTCTATGGTCTGTCCAGGAATCCCATAGATAAAATCCACATTGACACATGGAAAATGATAAGATTTTAACAAGCTTAAAGCCTCTCTTGCCCTTTGGGCCTTATGCTGACGGCCTAACACTTGCAGATCTTGATCAGAAAAACTCTGAATCCCCATACTGACTCTGGTTACATTTGCCTGTTTTAAGATCTGGAGCTTCTCTTTTGTGGTCTGATTTGGTGCTGTCTCGATCACCAGCTCCCGGTCTTTGGAAAAGGAAAAATATCGCTCCATCATCTCAAACATCTGCAAGAGCTGCTGATCAGACAGCAGAAGTGGCGTCCCACCTCCGATCACCGCCTCAGAAAACACTGTTTTATAAGGTGCCAGCAGCTTTTGATATTGCCCGCACTGCCTTTTGACTGCATCCAGATAGCGATTTATGTTCTCCTCACACTGTCCTGTGACAGAAAAGAGATTGCAATAGCCGCATTTTGCCTGGCAAAATGGAAGATGCAGATACAGTCCATGCCCTTCCCCCTGAAAAAGCGGCGCATACGTTCTAAGCGACACGCCTTTCAGGGAACAATACGCTGTCTTATGGGGGTAGCTGTACATATATTGGATATATGGGTTCATATGATGATCCTACAAGAAGAAATGTTTATAAGGGATAGTATTAACAACGGGGTGATTGATGCCATGGAACTGACAGCCATCCTCTCCATAACAGGTTCCATGATCCGAACAGCAGATCACCAGCGCGCCGCCTCTTAGCTCCTTCCAGGCGTCAAACAGCCGCCCAAGCTCTCCGTCCACATACCGAAGCGCCGCTTTATGGCTCTCATAATTGTCATGTTTGGCCCCGTCCAGGTAAAAATAATTGGGATAATGGATGGCATCCACATTCAGATACAGAAAAATATGCCGTTCCTTTTCAGCCTCTTTGACCTTTTTCAGCAGAAAATCCACTTGATTTTTCGTGCTGTCTTTGACCGGACAGGAAAACGAAGGATTCCAATAGCTTTTCTGAAAATATCCCGGAAAGACCCTGCCAATATCCGAACGTTTGTCAAAAAAAGCCACGCCGCCCACACACCAGGTATCATATCCGTCGTTTTCGAGGCCCTCCATAATCGTACTGCCGCTAAAACCGTACGCGCCATCCGGCACTTTATTTCCAAGCCCTATGGACTTGGGGAAAAATAAAAGCTCGCGATCTGCCACATGTTTGGCATCATATCTGCAGGGCAGAAATCCTGCAAACATGGCATGATGGGAAGGATACGTAAAATTCCCTGGCGCCTGACATTTTTCCCAGGAACCATAGCGGTTCAGAACTGGTGTTCCGCCTCTCTCTTCCTCTTCCACTGCCGCATCATATCGCAGGGTATCTAAGCAGACAAACAAAATATCTTGTTTTCCCACTACCTGCGCCATATCCACAGAAGGTCCTTTTCGCTCCTTAGAAGGCGTAAACAACCCCAGGGGTACTTCTTGCTCTGTTGATCTTATCTGTTCACTCATCTTCTATTCCTCTTCCTGTCCGATCCATTCTCTTATCATCTTTGCCTGATGGTGATAAATCTGATTCTGTCCATAGATATCCTGATAGATTAAGTCCCCCTGGGCATTCATCTCGATGATTCTGGGCCTTAGACTTCCCCGCTCCAACAGAAGATCAATCCCGGCACTTCGAAGTCCTGGGAAACATGTCATGGCTTCTCTGCACAACTTTACGATCTTCTCTGTGAGATCTTCTGACAGATGCAATGCTTCTATGGCAAGCGGGCGATTGTTCAGTTGCAGGTTTGTAATGGGACCTTTGGAAAGTCTTGCCAAAAGAAAATCGATCCTGTCATCCTGAACCACCGCCCGCAGGTCATACGAATATCCCTGATATTCTGCCTTGGCATACCATCGTTCTACAATACAGTCCATCTCAAGCAAGGCAGACAGCACTTGGCAGATCTCGTCTCTTTTGGACACGCGCACGAGCCTCTTGGTATTCACCAATCTGCCTATCTCATCCCAGGCTGTACAGGTATAGAGTACCATACGCCCTGTACTTGGCTGTATCCGAAAAGCAGACACCCCTAACGCTCCGGAACCACAGACTGGCTTGATAAATACTTGACAAACTGCCTGTTCTCTCATCCATTCCAGAAGTTCTTCCATCGTATGGACAACATCTTCCCCAACTCCTTTTCCCAGCGTTTCTGTCACAGGCAGCCCTTTTTGTTTCAGGATCTGCTTGCAGAGACGTTTATCCAAAAGTGTCCTAATCGTCGACGGAGCATTGAAAAATTCCATGGGGTATCTCTTAGCTCTTCGCTCCAAAGATATGAGGTCCTCATAATATCCTTTCATCAATGGTATCAAATCGGTAAGTGCAGCACTCTCCCACTGAGGCGGATCTATTTTTAAAAAGATCTCATGTGCAGGAAGATCTTCCCGCCACTTATTAAAGTCCACCACCTGTAAAGGAACACCCATCTGCATCATCGCCTGCTCCAGATAAACAGCCCGTTTACTGCCTACTACTCCCAGTAAGACCGCCTGTCTCATTCCGTCAGCATTGGCGTCATATAGAGTTGTCCATTCCAATTATCCGGCTCATTCTTTTCTGATACATCCACATCAATCGGAAAACTCTCAAGTGTCCGCACCATCTTGTCTGTCAGATAATGGTAATGAAGATCCAGCACTTTAATATTCGGGTAAGACGGCAGCTTTTCAAGCAGCAGATTAGCTCCCTTATCGGTCAGAGAACCCATTGACAGATCCAAGGTCTCCAACTGCCCGATCAATTTACTGTTCAGCACCACTTCCGTGATCTCATCCTGGATCTCACTGTCTGTCAGTCCCAGATAGGTAAGCTTTGGAAATTCTGCCTTTTCCAAAAGATCTTTAATCGTGTCCACATCTCCATCAAATCCGTAATCTTCTACCCCAATATAAAGAAGCAGCTTTTTCAGGTTCGGCAGCTTCGCATCCCGTATGGATTCAATCACATATTCCGGGAGACCTCCGCAGATAATGGTCAATTCTTCCAGATTCTCATGACAGATCGTTCCCAGCTCCAACTCCATACTGCCTTTGATTGTCAAAGACTTCAACTGCGGCATCGCTGCCCACAACTCACTGTAATTGCCCTGCATAATCCAGGACACCTCACAGGCCTCAAAATCCATATCTCCAATAAACAGCCTCTCGATATGAGAAAATCTGTCTTTGTGCTCCACGATCTTATTGATCAGTAACTGACAGTCATCGTCCCACGCATCTCCCCAGTCTCCGATCTGAATCCCTTTTAATCCTGGAAAGTCCGGATCTTCCATAATCTCTTCGATCATAGTCTCGGATGATTTGTCACCGTTTTCATACTCATCATATTCGTAAGCATAATATTTCGTTACCTCGTCTACACGCACAATCTCCATTGCCATGCCTCCTTTCTTGTCTTCTGGTGTCATTATACCACCAAAACATATGTTTGGCAACAACAAAAACTGGCATAAGATTCCATGATCCTATGCCAGTTTGTTTACAGGTTTAAAAGGTCTGAGCGAACATATCCCTTTACGGTGCTGCCATTATGTTTACAACTGACCTTGTACCATTTTTTACCATCACTTCCAGTGGTCTCGGATGTAATCGTCATCTTTGTTCCCTGGCTGATCTTAGCCACAATACTGCTTGAAGTGGTTGCAGACTCTCTCAAGTTGATGATCGCCAAACGGACTGTCCCGGAAGACGGCGTATCCGTATTATTGTTATTGTTGTTGCTTTGGCTGCTTGAGCTGTCTTCGTCAGAAGGCTTTTTCTTTGACAGATAATCAGAGCGAATGTAACCATGGTATTTGGTTCCATTGATCGTGAACGATACCTTCGTCCAGCTCTTTCCATCACTGCCGGTCTTGGTCGATTTTACTTTTACTTTATCCCCTTTTAGCAGATTGGCCACCACTTCTGAAGAAGTAGATGCGCTCTCTCTTACACGAATAGCGGATACATTGACATATTGATACTCTTCTCCGTCTCCTCCTGTGCTTCCCGAATTACCCTGGCTGTCCGTAGGCTTTGTGGAGGTCAGTAGATCCGAGCGAATATACCCTTCATATCTTGTCCCGCTGATCGTAAACGAGACTTTGGTCCACTCCTTGCCGTCATCTCCTGTTCTGGTGGATTTTTTCTTTACCTGATCTCCTTTTAAGAGATTCGCCACCACATCTGCCGAATTAGATGCATGTGCTCTTACACGAACGGCAGATGCACTGACATAGACGATATCACTGTCAGAAGAAGAACTGTTGTTATTATTGTTATTGCTGCTTCCTGCCGGTTTTTCCGTGGTCAAAAGATCCGAACGAATATAGCCCTGGATCTTGCTTCCGTCCTGTGTAAAAGAGACTTTGGTCCATTGGCGCCCATCTGTTCCGGTTTTTTTGGATTTTACTTTTACCTCTGCACCTTTGGAAAGACCTGCCACAGAATCAGAAGAAGGATTAGCCGCTGATCTCACATGAACAGAAGAAGCACTTACATACAGATACTCTGAATCAGAGGAACTCGAACTCGAACTGTCAGAAGAGGAAGGCTTTTTCGAGGTCAGCAAATCCGAACGAATATAGCCTGTGATCTTTTCTCCATCTTTTTTAAAGCTGACTTTGGTCCATTTGCTCCCGTCGCTCCCCGTTGTAGTCCCTTTTGAGGTGACTTCTGCCCCTTTCGTAAGGCCTGCCACAATCTCAGATCCAATCATCGCCGACTTTCGCACACGGACAGAAGCCTTATTGACATAAAGAGTATCCCCGGATGAAGAATCGTCATTATTATTGGATGTGGTTCCGCTCGATACTGTCCCCGATACATTCACCAGATCTGCCCGCACATATCCTTCTGCAGTCCCGCCGTCATGGGCAAAATAGACATTGTACCATTTAAGTCCGTCATCTCCCGTAGTCTCTGAGATAATCGTCACCTTGGCTCCCTTTGATAATTTACATACAATGGAAGACGAGGTGGAAGCACTGGAGCGTACATTCAGGATACGATTCTTCACCGTACCTGTCGCCCTTGCAGCCTGTAATTGTTGTATCGGATAATACATAAATAAAAGCACAAGGCCTATGATAAAAAAACTAACCGCCGCTTTTCTTTTTGTCATAACTTCTTATAACCTCCCTAATCAGTCTTATTAATACAATAGAACTTCTTTGTCAAAAAATCAATAACCTTAAGATAAAATTCAGATTTTTTCAGATTTTGGGAGTTTATTGTCACAACTAAAAAAAGCCCGGATCCATCTCCTGGCTTTTTCTGACTCTATACCCTCAAAATCACATACAGTCTAAAAAGATACTCACTTTCTCACTTCTTATACTACATCCAACCCTAAACCTCTTGGTTAAGCCCTCGACCTATTAGTGACAGTCAGCTTCAT
>CAJUGG010000015.1 GCA_910585995.1 uncultured Lachnospiraceae bacterium | reverse complement strand
ATTTGGATCAGCCCAACCCGGTAGTGTACTACAACGACCAGGACGATGTATATAGCTGGGCACCCTTCTCCGATTCGGTTCAGTCCTTCCTCCTGAACATCCTGCTTCTGAACCTGGAGCCAAAGGCCCAGCCGGACGAGATTAAGGACCCCGCCGATATTCAAACGGTTTTGTCCGAGGGTGGCGTAGACTTCCAGCGCCTCCAGGAGCCATACCCCTTCCCCGGCGGGCGCTTCTGCCATACCTGCCTGGACACGGAGACCAACACCCTGTATGTCTATGGTGAGGAGGCGGAGGGCCGTCCCGCCTATTTGAAGGTATTCAAGCCGAACAAGAAAATTAGATAACTTCCGGTTTGCGGGAAGGGAGCTTTCGCCTTTGGGGTGAAAGTCCCCTTGACAAATGCTCTGTTGGTTGCTGATGGAATTACTCTCACCTTGGAGTTCATCGTCACGGGAGAGCCTCTCGTACAGCGGGGTAATCTTGGTTTTTGTCATAGCGTCTGCCTCCTTACATGAAATATGCTCTAAATGTGTTCTTCACTAACCATGAGAAAATCTCGTGATTAAGAAGTCATTTAGAGCATATATCACTCTTAGGGGAGTGTGGATTGAAAGAAAATATGTAAAAATTATGGGAGATACTATACTTTCCCGGACACTTAAGCTATTATAATTGATATACAAAAGTAATACAGGAGGGTTTACAGTTGATCTCATCAGATGAAAAGGCACACGCTGGAGAAGCTTTTTCCAAAAACTCGAACTCCAGTTCTGCAAGGAATTGGGGCTGGGATATGATGGAAACGAATCCATTTCAGCATAAAGAGGGCATTCGGGTTTTTCGGGAGTTATATACCGGGAAGAGGAGACAGGATCGGACTGCCTGGTCGAATTATTTTATATCAGATGGTTTTTTAGAAGGGTATCAAAAGAGACCTTTTTGGGAGCTTGTCTGGGAGATTATTAGAAAAAATCAGAATATTCATCCTCTGAATAAAGAATTTATCACGGAATTAATGATTGCCTATGGGATTCAGAATCTGGAAGATGCCGAACATATGGCTTATTTTCGCGGCATGGAATATCTCTCGGAGATCATAAAGACCGGGCCTAAGGTTACTCGGTTCAAGAGAAATGATCAGGTGATGATGGAGGGATTTAAAGATTACCAAGAACTTTTAAATCTGGCTGCAAGTGACTGGGGGGACGAAGAGATCCTGTATCTGGGAAATATTATGGACCGATATCTGTTATCCAATCTCTCTGATCGTCCCGTAAGAGGTGCTTATAGCCGTGAACTGAGAGAGAGGCATCCCAGATCCGTAAAATTGATCACGTATTTCTTTGTCCATGAAACACTGCCGCAGAGGGCCTATCTGTCTGCCTGGAATCATCTGTGGCTGCAAAATGCTACCGTAGGAAAGGAAAAATTATTTTATGGGTCTTTAAGAGAAGCCGTTCTCGCCCATGTCAATGCAAAGCCCAGAGCCAATTACAAAGACCTGTTAAGGGATTTTTACGCTTATGACAGGAGTTCTTCTTATTATACCAATGCTGGAAAGACTGCTGCCGAGCAGATGCAGATGGATTATTTTTTCACCCAGAAGGGGGTGATGGATGCCCTTTATGATGAGATCTTTGTGGAAGAGCAGGTACTTCATTACTGGATTACCAAAAACAGCGGACTATATCTTTTGAAAAAACTGCGCGACTTTTATGCAGATCATACGGATGCTCCTTTTGCCCGTATGGTGGTTCAGAAGATTGATCTGCTCCTTCAGGACAAAAAAATAGAGATGGATCTGGAGGCGGATGAGCAGTCGGCGTATACAAAAGGTGTCTTTGATTTTCACAAAAGAGCTTATGTACGCTATTATCTGAATACTGCTTTTCACCTTGCTTACGGGCGTCAACACGATATCCTGTTAAACGAGCATCTGAATGAACGGATGCCCTGTGCCTATCTGTGGAATCAAAATCTTTGTCTCTCCCAGGGCGGCGGATGGACGCCTGATCAGACGCTTAAGCTTGTTCTGGGGGAACATATGATCTCTATCCGTTTTTTCCCCAGACATATGGAATATCGGTGGGATCAAAAGCTGACGGTGCCTTTTATTCCAGGTCTGGAATTGCTAAAAATCGAAGATGACAGTCATTTTTGGCTGCTTCTGCCTATAGCTGCTGCCGCATCTGAGGATTATGAACGATTGCGGGCAGAGATTGAAAAGAGAATGCACGCGCTGCCAGTCCAGGAGGAAGATATCCCCGTTATCTCGGATTGTATCGCTGCAAAGATTTGCCATTTTGAAAAATATGAGGTGCCGCTGTTTACTTTTTATGGGGAAAAAGAAGAACAATTGTTTGTGTGCGACGTACATGGAAATGGAATCATAAAACTATATGAAGAGACGCGTACAGTAAAGATTCTGTTGCCTGGCGGGACATACCAGACACCGGATATGGAGACCGCGATCGCAACAGGGCAGCGGCTGATACAGGAATTAGTTACGGATTCTTTTCAGCAAGTGGTGATTGAATTGCTGCCAGATCAGGTCTTGGTAAAAGACCGGTGGGGAAGTCCTTCTGCCTTACACAAAAAGCAAATTACTGAGAAAAATATCCTGACACTTTTAGATCATTATTTTGCAGGAGAGTTAAAACGTCTGGAACTGGCATGGACTGGGCGTTCGCTAGTCTTTATCCGGGATGATAAACGATATGGCTGCTTTTATTTTGATCACAGAAGTCAGGACTGGTATGCGGTAGTGGCGCGACCGGAGATCTATGCGGTGGTGGATTGTAAGGACGTGGAGTATGAGCCTTTTGGATTGGGTATGCTGCAGAACTATCTGGTTCATCATAATCCCTATCTGATCCGGGATCAGTTAAAAGAGATCTTTGAGCAGACTGCCTGTGAAAATCCTTATCCAAAGCAGATGCTGTGGTCACCGCAGATCTATCGCTTTGAGACACGGCAGCGGTATCGTCTGGCCAAACATCAGTTCGGTGGATTCCCGACAGAAGATACGGAAAATCAGATTATGGACCGGTTTTATATGCCAACGCTCCCTGTGTTTCTCTCGTATACCGATCTGGAAGACCAGGAATCCCAAAAGGTGATGGTGGAGAAAAATAAAGCTATGGTACAATTGATGCTGTCCGAATATCTGGCTGGGCGCTTAAAAGAATTGATCCTGGCCTGGCAGTATGAGACCGAAAAATTCCATTACCGCTATCTGATTCTCAATAAAGATGAAGAGAAATATCGGATGATCTATCTGGATGACTCCATGAAAGGGGTGGATCATCTGGTAGCTGACGTAAGCGAATATTTAGACGCCGATGAGAAAAAATACCGCAAGGATACCTTCTATGGGAAGACAGTACCAGGATATCTGGTGCACAAAGATCTAAGAAGAATACGTGATTACCTGGACTATCTGATCCCACAGATGCAGTATATGACCGTAAATCTCGGAGAATTTGGAGAGTTTGCTTATCATCATGGAAAAGATTATGAAGAACTTTATGAGGAGTTGGTACAGAAAGAGCTAGTATAGATTTAGGTAGAAAGACCGTCCTGTTTTGATGCAGGACGGTCTAAGCATTTTCTTTCGGCCAGAAATAGGTCAATAAGAACTTGATAAAAGCTCATTTATACTAACCTTCTCCAAAGAAAACTGATACAATACATAAGTCTTGGGGCTGAACAAAAGATTACAGTCGTAGTTGGCTCCTTGCAGGGAAATGGAGAGGTTGGACTGTTCAAAGTAAGGAAACATGCGTCCGGCCTTGGAGCGCGTAATCTCCGGAAGAGGTACACCGTCTATGGTGATCGAGTCCGGCAGGGTGTCAGCGTGGTGGGACAGATGGAGTTCTAAGCGGGTGATCACCGCGTCGCCCATGCGGGTGTCTTTGGCTCCGGCTTCGATGGAGATACGGGCAAAAGTTGCATCTGTGATCCAGCAGGAGAGATCAGTAAAGTTGCTATTGGCCGACAGGATCTCATTGGGATCTGCCTCCCGTTCTAAGACATCACTGCCAGTCCACTCGGAGACGACGATGGGGAGCTTGGCGTCTAACAGCGTCTGAAGCGTAGTCTCTCCGACCAGGATCTCTGTGCCCTGGATACTGACGGGGATGGGATGTTCATTTAAGGTAAATGTACTGGTGTCCAGCAAAGGAGCTGTCTTTTGCGACTTCGCCTGCTGCTCGGAGCAGCCTGTCAAAAGCAATATAGTCAAAAGTAAAACAATCTCTTTCAATAGTCTTTTTTTCATCATGAGCCTCCTCGTTTCAATCTGTGTTTATCATATCACAATTTCCTAAGATTTGAAATGATTTTCTTAGAATCGCCCACTTGATAATATATTAACAAAGCAGTATAATAAAGATGAAAATTTCATACAGACAAAGGAGGAGAAAGTATGCTGGCAGTATCAGTTCAGCCTATGGTCGGCTATATCGTGCCGATTATATTGGTGGTGTGTATCCTTATCATCCTGGCCATGGGGTACGTAAAGGCTCCGCCGGACAGGGCATTTATCATCTCAGGACTTAAAAAGGAACCTAAGATCCTGATTGGACGGGCGGGCATCCGGGTGCCGTTTTTTGAGCGGATGGATAAACTGTATCTGGGACAGATGACTGTAGATATCAAAACCGAGCAGTCAGTGCCTACCACGGACTTTATCAATGTCAATGTGGATGCTGTGGCAAAGGTGCGTATTGACCCCACAACAGAGGGGATTCGTCTGGCAGCCAAGAACTTTCTGAATAAGACTCCGGACCAGATCTCGATGGATCTTCAGGATTCTCTGCAGGGAAATATGCGTGAGATCATTGGTACATTGACACTGAAATCGATCAATACCGACCGGGATTCTTTCTCAGATCAGGTGATGGAGAAGGCTTCCAAGGATATGAAGAAATTGGGGATCGAGATTGTATCCTGCAATATCCAGAATGTCACGGATGAAAATGGTCTGATCAAAGATCTCGGTGCAGATAATACCGCCAAAATTAAAAAAGATGCTTCGATTGCCAGGGCACAGGCAGAACGGGATGTAGCGATTGCACAGGCAGAAGCCAACAAAGCATCCAATGACGCCAGAGTGCTCTCAGAGACCGAGATTGCAGAAAAAAACAATGAGTTAGCGATTAAAAAAGCAGAACTTCAGCAGATCTCCGACACGAAAAAGGCGATGGCGGATGCCGCTTATAAGATCCAGGAACAAGAACAGCAAAAGGTCATCCAGACAGCTACGGTCAATGCACAGATTGCCAAGGCAGAGCGGGAAGCAGAACTTAGAAAACAAGAAGTTCTGGTAAAACAGCAGGCACTAGAAGCAGAGATCAACAAGAAAGCAGATGCAGACCGCTATGCAGTGGAGCAGGCGGCAGCAGCGGCTTTGGCGAAACGTCAGAGAGATGCGGAAGCGAAAAAATACGAGGCAGAGCAGGAGGCGACTGCGAAAAAGTACGAAGCCGAACAGGATGCTTTGGCTAGAAAAGCCCAGGCGGAAGCTAAAAAATACGAATCCGAGCAGGAAGCTCTGGCCAAGAAAGCGCAAGCCGAAGCGAACAAATATTCGATGGAGCAGGAAGCCGCTGGTATCCAGGCCAGAGGAGAGGCAGAAGCAGAGGCGATTCGGGCCAAAGGTATGGCAGAAGCGGAAGCGATGGAGAAAAAGGCAGACGCTTATCAGAAATACAATCGTGCCGCAGTGGCAGAGATGCTGATCGATGTGCTGCCTGAGATTGCCGGGAAGATCGCAGAGCCGCTGACGCAGATCGATAAGATCACCATCATAGGCGGAGGCTCTTCTGATACAGGCGTGGGGGATGTGGCTGGCAATGTACCGGCGATTATGACCAAGCTGTTTGAGGCGATGAAAGAGACCGTCGGCATCGACCTGGCAGAGATTGTAAAAGCCGATACATATGATGCAAAAGTAACCCGAAACTTAAATATCTCCGGGGTGTCAGATGTGGAAAATAAAATCGAACATATTTTCGATGAAGAAAAAGAACCAAAGGACGAAGGAAACTAACATAAAAAAGCGATGTCTATCGGGCATCGCTTTTTTATATAAAGATTGTAACCTTTTCCCTCTCTGTCTCATCTAACTTTTGTAAAACAAATTTGTTGAAAAAGCCCAAGTCTTAGCGCTAAGACCGACTGGAAAGGCAAACAAGATGAACAAGGAACAGTTTACGGCAGAGGTATTAAAGGCGGAGAAAAGCCTGTATCATATTGCTAAATCCATATTGAAAAATGACGAAGACTGTGCAGACGCCATGCAAAATGCCATCTTATCGGCATATGAAAAACTGCACACACTGAAAAAAGAAGCATTTTTCAAGACCTGGCTGACCAGAATTCTGATCAATGAAGCCTATCAGCTGCTTCGCAGCAGACGATCGCAGGTATCTTATGAAGATTATTTAGATGAACGAAAGAGTGAAGATACATCAAAATATTCTGAACTATATCTGGAGATCGAGAAGCTTTCCGAATCCTATCGGATTCCTTTTATTCTTCACTATGTAGAAGGGTATTCTATCAAGGAAATCGGACAGGTCCTGCATCTAACCGACAGCACTGTGAAGGTCAGGCTTCATCGTGCCAGAAATCAAATGAAAGAGAGGCTGAAAAAAGAGTATGGATATGAGACATGTTGACTGGAAACAGGATTACCCGGAAGTACCTGACCTGGTACACCGCTCTGTATTAGATACTCTGTCGTCCCTTGACGAACAGGAGGAAATCATCATGAAGAAATCATCCAAAAAAAGAATCTGGTTACTGTCTGCTGCCTGCATCGCTCTGATTGGCACCACAGCCGCTGCTGCTGAGATCTTCCAGTGGAACGAAAGAGCCAGCCAGGTCTTTGAAGCCGACGAGGAGACCAAAGATGAACTCACTATGAACCAGATCGCCCAGGAAGTCTCACAGAGCGTCACAGACCAGGGTCTGACCATCACAGCGATCCAGACCATCCAGGACAAAAACCGCTTCTATGCCCTTTGGGAAGTGACCGCAGAAGATACAAATACCAGGATCACGCCCGATTACTCCCTGGATTACACTCTGGATTTTGGTGACAAAGAAGACCCATTTTGTGCCTTAACTTGGGGATTTGTAGATGAAACAGAACAAGAAATCTCTAATACCCGCTATTTTGAGATCTACGGCACCAAACATGAACAATCTGAAGAAAATCTGATTATGAATCTTACGTTTACCACTCTTCGCGGAGAACCAGCGCAAAAAGCAGGGGAAGGCGAGGTCCTTCTCTCTGGAACCTGGGGTTTTACCTTAGATGTACATCCTTATGAGATGGTCCCTTATGAGTTAGGAGGAGAATATCAATTATCCGGTTATCCGGTTCATGTATTATCCGTCTCACTCTCTCCATTATCCATGGAGATTATCTATGATGGGAACGATGTCCGTAATATGGAAACCAAAGAACAGGTCAATTTAGATCAGTTGGATGAACTCACAGCTCTCTATCCTACTGGTGTAAAATATCAGGATGGCACCACCATCGAAGAAGACCTAATGATTCCATTGACAGAAGGGTTTGGAGATGGTGAGGCTTATTACAGACTTTTGTTACCCTTCAGGAAAATTGTTGACCCCAAGCAGGTGTCAGAGATCTTGATGGGAGAAGATACCATACCACTTAGGTAAGACTTCCCCATTCAGGCCCGCTGTGGGCTAAGATGTCCACAGCGGGCATTTTTATGTCAACTTGATACTCCGAATAGAATATAGTATAATCAGTAAATTATCCAAAACGAGATACAAATTTGATGCAAACTCATTATATCCTAGACACAGTACAAGAGGGAGATTAACAATATGCTGAAAATACTGATCGCGGAAGACGAAGAACCGATTGCTAACCTGATTCGCGTAAATCTGAAAAAGGCTGGATACCAGTGTATTTGTGCCTATGATGGAGAGGAGGCAGCTAATCTTATGGAGGAAGGGCATTATGATCTGCTTTTGTTAGACATCATGCTCCCTAAAATCAGCGGATACGAGTTGATGGAATATGCAAAGACGCTCAGTCTTCCAGTTATATTTATCACAGCAATGGGCACCACCGACAACAAAGTGGCAGGCCTTAAGATGGGCGCTGAGGACTATATCACCAAACCTTTTGAGATTGTAGAGATGCTGGCCAGAGTGGAAGCAGTGCTGCGCCGCTACAATAAGATCGGAAAGATCTTAAAAGTGCTGGATGTGGAGATCGATCTTTCTTCCCGGATTGTGACGCAGAATAAACAGCAGGTGCTTTTGACACTGAAAGAGTATGAACTGCTTTTGTTTTTCGTCCGCAATCCTAATATCGCACTCTATCGGGAAGTGATCTATGAACAAGTGTGGGAAAAGGAATATACAGGGGACAGTCGTACCGTGGATCTGCATGTACAAAGGCTTAAGAAAAAGCTGGGCTGGGAAAAACATATCTGCGCGGTCTATAAGATTGGCTATCGCCTGGAGACACTGTTATGAGATTTTTCTGGAAAGTCTATTTTTCCTTTACGGTACTGTTGCTTTTGGCATTTGGTTCATTTGGAACCTGGATGATTCAGCTTACCTTTGAAAAATCCTATCAGCGGGTGCTAAAAGAACTGGAACGGGAAAACCGCATGTTTCAACTGTCTTTTGAGATGAATCTCAATACTTTGGATGAGATCTATCAAGATGACAGCATGATACCGGCAACTGCGGCATCGATTACCGAGAATTTGGCCGATTCCGGCAGCATCTTTCGGATCTATAACGAAGAACAGCAACTTCTCTATGAAAACAGAAATTATCAGACGTTTGATGATGAACTGCGCCGCACTTTGGAACAGCAGCAGATCCCTTGTGGATATCAGTTGTTTCGCATCGAGAAAAATACCTATCTGTTGTTCGCCTGCCGGTCTATGATTGGCAGTCATGTCTATTATCTGGAAAATGTGCAAAATATCTCCAGTATCTACGCAGAGCGGGAAGAATATTACGATTGGTATACGATTGTGATGGTGGTTGCCGTCTTTATTATGACCATCTTGATCTTTATTGTCACCCATATGCTGACCCATTCCATCGCCAGCCTCTCCCGTACGACCAAACGGTTTACCAGGGGAAATTATGATGTGCGGGCCGTAGAAAAAGGCAGAGATGAGATCGCGGAGTTAGCCAGAGATTTTAACAATATGGCAGATACCATTTCCGAAAAGATGGAAGAGTTGACCATGCAGGCGAAAAAGCAGGAAGACTTTACTGCCTCTTTTGCCCATGAGCTAAAGACGCCTCTGACTTCCATCATCGGCTATGCAGATATGCTGCGAAGTATTGATTGTAGTCCCGAAGAGACGTTAGAGGCAGTCAACTATATCTTCCATCAGGGAAAACGTCTTGAAAGCTTGTCTTTTAAGCTGTTAGAGCTGATCGTCTCAGATAAACAGGACTATGCCTTTCGTCCGCTTTCGCTGCAAAAGCTTCTGCTAGAAGCTGTAAAACTGACTGAGGTCAAACGGGCAGAAAAAAGGATTGTACTGAGGATGCGGATGCGGGACACCATGATCATCGGAGAAAAGGATCTTCTGATCTCTGTCTTTACTAACCTCTTAGACAATGCCAGAAAAGCCATGGAACCTGGTAAGACGATCTATATCAGGGGCCGACAGTATCCAAGCGGATATCTGCTCTGTGTGATGGATGAAGGCTGCGGGATGGAACAAAAGGAGATTTCCCGTATCACAGAAGCATTCTATATGGTGGACAAATCCCGTGCCAGAAAAGAAGGCGGGGCAGGACTTGGCATGACTCTTTGCAGCCGGATACTGGCGATTCATGAGGTGCGTTGGAAGATCTTCAGTCTTCCTGGAAAAGGAACTTCTATCGCCTTACAGTTTGGAAATAGAAAGGAAACAAAGAGATGAGGAAAAAGATACCTATTTTCTGGTTTTGCCTGGTCGGGACGATATTTCTGACCGTGGGCGTCATATTTTTGCCTCGTTATCTTAGCAGAAGCCTGGACTACCGCAGAATGAATTATATGGAAATATCTAATCGAACGGACTTTTCCTTTTTAAAACCAGCTTCAAATGATGTGGTAGAGGTAGCCAGAGCGTTTCAATATCTGAATACAACAGGGGAAGAACCAGTACTTTTGCTAAGTTTGGAAGATCCGGATCAGATTAGTAAAGATTTGTTAGCAGCCGTATATGAACAGAGCATGATAATGTCCGAGTGCGGTGCCATCCCCTGGACTGGGATTAACGATGATCTGGTTGAGACAGAAGACGGATATTTTATCCCCTCTTATTACAACTGGACGGAAGATGTGACGTTTGCCCGCTCTTACAGCCTGACTTATGAGTCATTAGAGGATCCCAATAAAAAAGAAATGCTGAATTTCTGGTATCTGAATTTTTCGGATGGGAAACGATTTGACTATACGTTTATCGCCAATGCCATAACCTATCAGATCTATTATGCGAAAATCTATAATGAATCCGCCTCTTATATGGCCACTGCCTATCAGATGGAACATGAGATGTTCTCCGTCGGAACGGATGCAGTTTCTGGTAAGAGTTCCATAAAATCAGAAGAATACACGGATTCTGTTACAGATACATTTTCTGTTGGCTGTGAAAATTATTATGGAGCCATCGGGAGTACCTATGTAGGACAGAACACCTTGTACAACAAGATCGGAATTGCGATCTTGTATTTTGATAAAAAACCAGAGTCCACCCAAAATATCTATGTGGAAAAAAGGATAGCATTGGAGCCATTTTCTGATTATCTGGGAATCAGTATTGGGTTTCAGGATCTGATCCGCTGGGCAGAGGAATTGCTGTGACAGATATAACCATCACTTGAAGATAAAGGAGAGAATATCATCTATGAGAGGTACAAGAGAGAAAAAACGCCGCAGGAGAAAGAGAATCATCCGGCAGGTCTTTTGGCGCAGCACCGTAAGTATGCTTGGAATCGTGATTCTTTTGATGACTTGGAATCTTACCTCCTGTGCACTCAAATATTTTTCCACAGAAGAGGAAGGGGTTTTAGAAGATTCTGAAAAAGATCCACAGCATACGGACAATAAAGGAGAAAAAGACATCCCTGTGGTTGCCAGCGCTGCAGAGCTTTTGCTGGTCAATAAGGACCATCCGCTGCCAGAAGATTATCAGCCTAACTTGGAACGGATGCGGGAATACGGGGCAGAAGTGGATGCGTCTATCGTACAGCCTCTAAGGGAGATGTTAGCGGCAGGCGAAGAGGAAGGGCTTCAGTTCTGGATTGCTTCTTCTTATCGAAGTGTGGAACGCCAGAGGGAGCTTTTAGATGAGGATATCGATGACTTAGTCCGGCAGGGATATTCGTATTCTGCGGCGTATGAAGAGGTCACAAAAGAAACCATGCCTGTAGGATGCAGCGAACATGCCTCAGGACTGGCTGTGGATATTGTGTCAAAAGATTATCAGATCTTAGATGAAAAGCAGGGACGTACCGCTGAGATCCTGTGGCTGCAGGAGCACTGCAGCCAGTACGGTTTTATCCTTCGCTATCCCAAAGAGAAAGAAGATATCACTAAGGTATCTTATGAGTCCTGGCACTTTCGCTATGTAGGAATAGATGCAGCAAAAGAAATCATGGAACAAGACTTGTCTCTTGAGGAATATCTGGGGCTTTAAACATATTATTCAAACAGACGGAACACACCAAATACTTTTCCTAAGATGGTCACTTCGTCCACGATGATCGGATTCATGGAATCATTTTCCGGTTGCAGGCGATAGTGGCCATTTTCTTTGTAAAACGTCTTTACTGTGGCAGAATCATCCACCATAGCTACGACAATATCTCCATTCTGAGCAGTGTTCTGCTGCTGAACCATAATCCGGTCACCGTCAAAGATCCCTGCATTGACCATGCTGTCTCCTTTGACTTTGAGCATAAAGGTGTCGTGGTTGGAAATATATTCTGCCGGGATCGGGAAATAGGATTCGATATTCTCGGCCGCGAGAATCGGCTGTCCGGCAGCTACAGTGCCTACAAGAGGAACATTGACCACCTCGTGGCGCAGCATGTAGAAATTCTCCTCCATGATCTCGATTGCACGAGGTTTGGTGGGGTCTCTGCGGATGTAGCCGTTTTTTTCAAGTGTCTCTAGGTGAGAGTGTACAGAAGAAGTGGATTTTAAATGAACTGCTTCACAGATATCACGCACTGCGGGCGGATAACCCTTCTGTAAAATCTCTGATTTAATAAAGTCTAAAATCTCCTGCTGTTTGGGAGTGATCTTTCCATATTCCATAATAAACCTCCTAATTAAAGTTCCGCTACAGTTTATAAAAAGCCCCTGCACTGGAAGAATTTTTGCCCGCTTTGCGTTCAAAAATCCTTCCGGGCTTTTTATGAACTTCCGCTGATTTTTAAAGTTCCGCTACAGTTTATAAAAAGCCCCTGCACTGGAAGAATTTTTGCCCGCTTTGCGTTCAAAAATCCTTCCGGGCTTTTTATGAAATTTTGCTGATTTTTAAAGCTCCGCAGATACGACTCGAACGTTAGTTTTTCTTATTATAACATGATTTGTTTTAAAAAGCAAACAAATATTCGGGTAACATAAAAATTTTTTGCGAAATATTGTCATAAAAATGTAAAATATTGAAAAAAAATTGTAAAAAACGACATTGAAATTTTGGGAAACCGTAGTATTATAGTAAGAAGTAAAAAAGAAAAATTTTTAAGAAAGGAAGTGCGGTTATGGGCAATTTGGGCGAGACCCTGATGGAAGAACTGAACTGCGAGACGGTCTTTACAGTCGGTGGTGTCGGAATCTCGGAATCTGTCGTCGTTACCTGGATCATTATGGCCTTTGTGGTGCTGGTATCCATCTTGCTGACGCGGAACTTGAAGGTCGAACATCCAGGCCGTGGACAGCTGATGCTGGAGCAGGCAGTGACTTGGCTGCAGGGGATCGGAGAAGGTATTGTCGGGGACGAGGGAAAATGTTATGCGCCATATCTGACCTCGGTACTTTTGTATCTGGGTATTGCCAACTTGATCGGAATCTTGGGCTTTAAACCACCGACCAAGGACATGAATGTGACAGCAGCTCTGGCAATTATGAGTATTCTGTTGGTGGAGGCTGCGGGCATCCGGAAAAAGGGCGTCAAAAAATGGCTGAAAGGATTTACTGAACCGGTGCTTTTGGTGACTCCGATCAATATTTTAGAAATCTTTATTAAGCCGTTATCTCTGTGTATGCGTCTCTTTGGCAATGTGATCGGCGCATTCGTCATTATGAAACTGATTGAGACAGTTCTGCCGCTGCCAATTGGTATACCGGTGGTGTTCAGTCTGTATTTTGATCTGTTTGACGGCCTGATTCAGGCGTATGTATTTGTCTTTTTGACAGGATTGTATATAAAAGAAGCATTAGATTAAAAAAAGAGAAAAGGAGAAGAAAAATATGTCATCATTAATCGCAATCGGAGCAGGACTTGCAGTATTTACAGGAATCGGAGCAGGAATCGGTATTGGTATCGCTACCTCAAAAGCAGCAGAAGCGGTGGCAAGACAGCCGGAAGCAGAGGGAAAGATCATGAAGATGTTGGTGTTTGGTGCAGCGTTGGCGGAGGCAACGGCAATCTACGGTTTTGTAACCGCACTTTTCATCATTATTCTGTTGGCTTAGGAAAAGAGGAAAGGCGGATACTGGTATGTTAAGACTAGATATAAATCTGCTCTGGACAGTTATCAATCTTTTGATCTGGTTTTTTTTGATTAAGAAATTTTTGTTTAAACCGATCAATGGAGTGATCCAAAAGAGAGAAGAAGCCATCTCGTCCCGTTATGCACAGGCAGAGAAGCTTCAGGCAGAGGCTAAGGAAGAAAAAGACAGATGTGCAGCGTATCAGGCACAGATTGAACAGGAAAAGGAACAAGCGGTCCTAGAAGCGCAGGAAAAGGCAAGAGCGGAATATGACCGGATCCTGGCGGATGCTAAGGAACAGGCAGACCAGATTATGGAGACTTCTAAAAAAGAAGCCAATCTGCAAAAGGAACGGATTGTGGGAAAAGCAGAGCAGGAGATCCGTTCTTTGATCTTAGATGCAGCGGTGACGTCGATGCGGTCTTCGGGCAGCGATGGTGCACTGTATGATAATTTTTTAACAAAAGCAGGTGAGACACATGCCAAACATTGATCTTTATATAGAACAGCTGACCCGCATGGAAATCAAGCCGGAAGCGCTGAAGACTGCTCTGGATATCTTAGAGGCGGTTCCGCAGATTCAGACTGAACTGGAAAATCCTGCTGTTGCAAAAGAAAAAAAAGAGACGATTATACAAAAAATTTTCCCGCAGGCAACAAGAGCATTTTTACTGACCTTGGCACAGGATGGGACACTGAGTTCTCTGGCTGAGATTTTACAGGACTATACGAGAAAGCCAAAAGAAGAGCAAAAACCTCTTATCTGTGTCCTGGAGTATGTCACAGCTCCTGACGAAAAACAATATGCGGGCATCGAGCATTTTTTAAAACAAAAATATCCGGGCCGGGTTCTGAAGATGGAGAAAAAAGAGAATCCATCCCTTGGCAGCGGTTTTATCCTGCGGGCTGGCAGTCAGGAATATGACTGGAGTGAGGCAGGAAGAAAGCGGATGTTAGAAGAGAGGATTCGCTCTCTGGATGTGACAGAGACCGATTCTTTGCTGGCACAAAAAGGGATTATCAGCATCCTAAAAGGAAGCTTGGAAGATGTGGATATTCAGAGTCAGGAGATCGGAGTGGTCAGCCGGGTCGGTGACGGAATCGCCTATATTGACGGAGTGGATCATGCCATGTACGGAGAAGTCATTATCTTTGAAAATGGCTTAAAGGGAATGGTACA
The DNA here is from genome assembly GCA_910585995.1 of uncultured Lachnospiraceae bacterium. Classification (GTDB taxonomy): domain Bacteria; phylum Bacillota; class Clostridia; order Lachnospirales; family Lachnospiraceae; genus Hominiventricola. Next base: position 12,995 of record CAJUGG010000015.1, on the reverse strand, counting down.
AGATATCCGAAAAGACGAGATTGGCTGTATCCTCTTAGGAAAAGAGACAGGTATCGAAGAGGGCAGCAAAGCAGTTCGTACCGGACGTATGGCTGGTATTCCAGTGGGAGACGCTTATCTTGGCAGGGTAGTCGATGCTTTGGGTGCACCAATCGACGGAAAAGGCCCTATCGAAGTTTCTGACTATCGTCCGGTAGAAGAAAAAGCGCCTGGAATCGTTGACCGAAAATCTGTGGATACACCACTAGAGACCGGTATCTTAGCGATTGATTCTATGTTCCCGATCGGGCGCGGACAAAGAGAGCTGATCATCGGAGACCGTCAGACAGGCAAGACTTCCATCGCGACCGATACGATCTTAAACCAAAAGGGCAAACATGTCATCTGTATCTATGTGGCTATCGGGCAGAAGGCTTCGACGGTTGCCAAACTGGTGCATACATTAGAATCTCACGGCGCTATGGAGTATACGATTGTCTTATCCTCCACAGCCAGCGAGGCGGCATCGCTTCAGTATATTGCTCCTTACTCCGGCACGGCGCTGGCAGAATATTTTATGTATCGCGGACAGGACGTGCTGATCGTCTATGATGACCTGTCCAAACATGCGGTGGCATATCGTTCGTTGTCCCTGCTTTTGGAGCGTTCTCCGGGACGTGAGGCCTATCCAGGCGATGTATTTTACCTCCATTCGAGGCTTTTGGAGCGTTCCAGCCGCTTAAGCGACGAATTGGGAGGCGGTTCGATTACAGCCCTTCCAATTATCGAGACGCAGGCAGGAGATGTATCTGCCTATATCCCGACCAATGTGATCTCCATCACCGACGGACAGATCTTTTTAGAGAGTGATCTGTTCAATGCCGGCATGAGACCTGCTGTCAACGTGGGACTTTCTGTCTCCCGTGTGGGCGGTGCAGCACAGACGAAGGCGATGAAAAAAGCAGCAGGCAGTATCCGTATTGACCTGGCACAGTACCGGGAGATGGAAGTCTTTACACAGTTTAGTTCTGATCTGGACGCCGTAACCAAAGAACAGCTACAGTATGGAAAAGGACTGATGGAACTGTTAAAGCAGCCATTAGGAGAACCTATGTCCTTGCATGAGCAGGTACTGACACTCTGTGCAGCCAACCAGCGTCTTTTACTGGATATTCCAACAAAAGAGATGAAAAAATTCCAAAGATCCCTTCTCGACTGGTTCGATGAGAAGCATAAAGAGCTTGGGGAAGAGATCGAGCGGATGCATACACTTGACGAAAATCTGCTGAAGCGGATTATAGAGGCAGTAAAGGAATATAAAAGTCAGGTGGTGAAATAATGGCAGGTCTTCGAGAGATTCAGAGCAGAATCAAAAGCATTGAGGATACCAGAAAGATCACTAATGCTATGTATATGATCTCTTCCACCAAGATGCGCAAGGCCAAACAGGCATTGGAGGCAACCGAACCTTATTTTTATACGCTTCAGTCCACCATCGAGCGAATCCTCAGACATTTGCCGGAGATGGAGCACAAATATTTTGAAAAACCAAATATGGAGCGTCATAAGATCGGGTTGTTGGTCATCACAGGAGACAAAGGACTTGCGGGCGCTTACAACCATAATATCCTAAAGATGGCGCAGCAGTTTTTAGATAACCGGGAAAATCAGGTACAGCTTTTTGTAGTGGGAGAGTTAGGGCGTCAGTATTTTATCAACAAGCACATCCACGTAGAGGAGAGCTTTCAGTATACGGTGCAAAATCCTACATTTAGCCGGGCGCGCTGGATCAGTGAGGTATTACTTGATAAATATGATTCCGGGGAATTAGATGAGATCCATGTAATCTACACGCGGATGGAAAACAGCATGGTAAGTATTCCGGAAGATAAAAGGCTGCTGCCGATCCGCCGGCCATCACTTTCCAATATCCCATCGGATGTCTATCAGGAGGAATTTTTCCTGATTCCATCAGCCAAGGAAGCTGTGAACACGATTATTCCGAATTATATTACTGGATTTATCTATGGCGCATTGGTAGAAGCTTTTTACACAGTTCACCATGCCAGAATGATTGCAATGGAAGCAGCAACGGGCAATGCAGACGAGCTTCTGCGCGATCTTCGCATCATGTACAATCGCGCAAGGCAGGCCGCTATCACCCAGGAAATCACCGAAGTATGCAGCGGCGCCCGCGCGCAACGAAGCAAGACTTAAAATCAGCATCTGGCAGATGCGGAACTCTAAATCAGCATCTGCCAGATGCGGAACTCTAATAGGAGCTTTATAGAATATGGAAAAAGGCAAAATTATACAGGTATCAGGCCCTGTGGTGGATGTATGCTTTGAGCAGGGCGCGCTTCCGCAGATCAGGGATGCTCTGCTGGTAGACAACCACGGGACAGAGTGTGTGATGGAAGTGGCAAAGCATCTGGGCGGCAATGTGGTACGGTGTATTATGTTGACCGCCAGTGAAGGGCTTTGCCGTGATATGGAAGTGACATCGACAGGGGCGGGTATCATGGTTCCTGTAGGCACAAAGACATTAGGACGGCTTTTTAATGTCTTAGGCCGTCCGGTAGACGGCTTAGGAGAGATTGAGGATACTGAGAAATGGTGTATCCATCAGGACGCTCCTTCTTTTGAAGACCAAAGTCCTGTCGTGGAGATCTTAGAGACCGGAATCAAGGTAATTGATCTGTTGGCCCCCTATGCCAAAGGCGGCAAGATCGGCCTGTTTGGCGGTGCCGGTGTGGGTAAGACGGTATTGATTCAGGAACTGATCCGCAATATCGCGACTGAACACGGCGGTTATTCGATCTTTACAGGCGTAGGAGAGCGTTCCCGTGAGGGAAATGATCTGTGGAGTGAGATGAAAGAGTCAGGCGTCCTAGAAAAGACTGCCCTTGTATTTGGACAGATGAACGAACCGCCGGGAGCACGTATGCGTGTGGCAGAGACTGGACTGACGATGGCAGAATATTTCCGTGATCAGATGAACCAAAACGTACTTTTGTTCATTGACAATATCTTTCGTTTTGTACAGGCAGGTTCTGAGGTTTCGGCACTCCTGGGACGCATGCCTTCCGCAGTGGGATACCAGCCTACTCTGGCCACAGAGATGGGCGAACTGCAGGAGCGTATCGCATCCACAAAACAGGGTTCGGTCACTTCTGTTCAGGCAGTCTATGTACCAGCCGATGACCTGACAGACCCGGCGCCGGCGACCACATTTGCCCATCTTGATGCCACCACTGTACTTTCCCGTAAGATTGTGGAGCAAGGCATCTATCCGGCAGTCGATCCTCTGGAATCCACTTCCCGTATCTTGGAGATCGAAGTGGTGGGAGAGGAGCACTATGAGACAGCCAGAAAAGTACAGGAGATGCTTCAGAAATACAAAGAACTTCAGGATATTATTGCGATCTTAGGTATGGAAGAACTCTCTGATGAAGATAAACTAATTGTAAGCAGAGCCAGAAAGATCCAGCGTTTTCTGTCCCAGCCATTTCATGTGGCAGAGAACTTTACCGGAGTACCGGGAAAATATGTGCCTTTAAAAGATACTATTCATGGTTTCCAGGCCATCATATCCGGAGAGATGGATGCCTATCCAGAGACTGCATTTTTCAATGTAGGAACCATTGAAGAAGTCGTGGAGAAGGCAAAAGCTATGATCGTATCTTCTTAATCTTTCATTGAGGTGAAAACAGATGTCGACATTTCATTTAAATATTATATCCAGCAGCCGGATCTTCTATGACGGGCCTTGCCACTGTCTGATCATCCCGGCTCTGGACGGAGAAAAAGCCGTTTTAGCACACCATGAGGAGATGATCATCGCCGTCAAATCCGGAGAGATGCGGATGCAGGTCTCAGAAGATGCCCCATGGGGATATGCTGTCATCGGGCAGGGCTTCTGTCAGATCGCAAACAACCGCGCACTGCTTCTGGCAGACTCCGTAGAGAAGCCGGAAGAAGTGGACAAAAACCGCGCACAAGAAGCTTTAGAGAGAGCACAAGAGCGGCTCAGACAAAAGCAGAGCATCCAGGAGTTTCACATGACCCAGGCCGCCATCGCCAGAGCACTGGTGCGGTTAAAGGAGACGGAAAAATTTGTAAGATAACAGATCAAGGCGCCTCGTATTGTAACTTTAGGTTACAGGACGGGGCACCTTTGCTTTCTCTGAGAAAATAATACGAACTGATGTTTCTTTTTCTACAACATTATGATAAAATAGAAAAAAATAAATGTGTAGCGGAACTTAAATCAGCGGAAGCTTATCAAATGCCCGGAACGATTTTTGAATGCAAAGCGGGCAAAAGTCGTTCCAGATCCAGGGCATTTGGTAAGCTGTAGCGGAACTATAATAGGAGGATAAGAATGGCAGACTATGATTATCAAAGCAGGCAGGTGATTGCCAAGGCCTGGGAAGCAAAATTGGAGAAGCGGATCAAGAAGCTTCAGGGACCGGACCAGGAGTTGGCTAAGCGTCTGGCAGAGGGAAAGGTCATCAATCTATCGGTATTTCGGGAGATCTATGGAGAGGTTCTGACAGACTGTGTGGAGAGGCCTTCTCTTTGGTTTGAGAGCGGGCACAAAGGGCTTTTGGATGTGTTTGTGCCGGAAAAATACCAGAAGTCTTATCTGCATATCATTGACAAGCTCCCTCGTTTTCCATTTCCAAGAGGATACGGGCGCCGGTGTATGCGGACAGACGCCTATGAACCGCAGTTTTTTCAGATCTTTTTTATCTTAAAGGCCTATTGGAATCTGTTTTTCTGCGACGAATCCTTAGAGACTTACCTACTCGGTCAGCTGGACGCGGAACGGTTGGACTACGTGCGTAACCAATACTATTTTGAGCAGCATTTCAGCTACCTCTATGCAGCAGAGCTTGACCTGGGCAATCAGGCGGTCATCGATGCGCTTCAGGATGTGATCTTAAGTGAGAACAATACCTCCTATCTAAGCAGAGAGATGATCCTGGGGATTCTTCGCTCTGATCATAAGGGATTACATGATTTATTATGTAAACTATTGCTGGCAGCCCGCTTACAGGAAGGACTGCGGCAGAGCATCTGTGAATCGATGGATTTTGGGACGCCGGAAGTATTTTTACAGCTTCTTCAAGTGATCGAAGAGCACGACCTGATCCGGTTTTCCGCAGTAAAACGGGCAGTCTCCACCTGGATCGGCATCTTTGACGAGAACAGCGTGGACCGGATCTCTCAAAAGCTCTTAACCTATATGGGAAATTGTCTGCGAGACCAGAAATTTTGCAGAGAACAACTGCAGACTGAGGATGCTGTGGCCATCAACACCGCGCTTTGGGCGATTGGCTTTTATGAGGTGAAAGACGCTGTTGCAGCCATGAAAGAGCTGATTGATCACGGGACAAGGCATCAAAAGCTGGCAGCTTCTTTTTATAACCGGACTGTTTATGATGAGGACTTGCAGATTAAAGCCGCCAAGAAAGTGATCTTAGAACATACAGAAGACCTGGAACTGGTCACTGCGTATATGCCTGCGTTTGAAGGGCGCTGGTACAGCTGGTTACATTCTGCGTTTGAACAGGGAAATCATTATAGCAGGGAGCCGAAAAAACCAAAAGATCCCATACTGACTTCTTATTATGAAGACAGAGAAGAAGCGGAAGCCTTTTATCAGTGTTTCTATGAGATTTTATCACATCTTCCCAAAAAGGGCTTAAGTTTTGAACCATTTATTTTTCCATGGTATCAGAGTTCTCTGACTCCCACAGATATATTATGTCAACTTGCATTTCTCGCCTATCTGCTGCAAGACGAGGCGAAGATTACAGAGACCGCCAGTCGGTTAGGAGAGATTCAAAATCGCGGACGGGATACGCTTCTCAATCTGCTTTTGTACGAGCCAACCAGCCAGGCGCAGAGAGAATTAGTCATTCAATATATGGGAAATGCCAATACCAGTACCTCCGATATGGCGATCCAAATTGTGAAAAAAATGACGATCAAAGAGGAAGAATATATTCTTTTTGAACAGATGCTCCGTTTTAAGAGAAGCGATCTTCGGACTGTCCTGATTGAATTTCTGATGAAGCAAAAAGAGGAAGCATTACTTGCCTGCGTGCAGCGTCTTTTGACAGACAAAAAAGAAGAGAAGAGAAGTGCGGGCTTGGATATCCTGCTCAGACTCTCCAAAGACCAGAAAAAGGCCGCTCTGTATCAGCAGGCGAGATCTTTGGTCACTTTAGTCGCAAAACCAACGGACAAAGAAAAGATCATGATTCAGGAACTGCAAAATGAGACGAGTGCGCAGACCACCAGAGAAGACGGCTATGGGATCTACAACCGCCAGTTGAAAGAAGAACTACTGTGTCCGCTGCCGGCTGACACATCTCTTACTCTGACAAAAAAAGAACTGCTCCAAACCTGTATGCCTGTCACCAAGAAAAAAATAGCGGAATTGTATAAAAAATTAGATCGTTTGTTCCAAACCTATAAAGACTATGAATACATAAGTGATAACGGACAAACGATGCTTTTAGGAAATGAATACTGGCCGCTTCAAACTGATCAGAAGTGTACCTCACACTGTTATGGAAAGCCTTTGGAAGCTTATCCGCTGGCAGATGTGTTCCAGAAGTTTTATGAAGAAGAGATCAAGGATTACCGGGTCTTTGTGATGATGGATATGTATTTTGTCAACTGGAATGAGGCTCTTTTGGAGAAGGCAGCGCCTCTGTATCAAAAGGTCTTTGGCACCATGCCGATTGCGTCGGTCTCCTTGGGGCTTACGTATTCCAGGCAGATCGATAATCTTCGCAGTCTGTACCGTAATCAGTACCTGGATAAAAAACTTTTGTTCAAAAATGGACTTTTGTTGCTGTCGGCATTTCTTCCTTTGATAGATTGCAACAGCAATATGATCTATTACAAATTCAAAGGGTGGAACGATTACCTCTATGATTCTAAGCGATGGGTTACGAATTTGCCGCTTTTTGAACCCTATTTTAAAGGACTCTCTTATTGGGAGACCGATGAAGAATTTACCCAGGTCTTTTCCCTTGCATGGACTTTTGAGAAAAACTGCCGGGTGCAGAGAAAGCGCCGGGATTTTATGCCGGAAGGGGATGGACTCTCCGGACAGGGAGGCAAGATTACGATGACAGGCATCCGGCCCTATTGGTTTTTAAAAGCCTTCCATATGGGTCTGATCGAAGAGGACGTATTATGTCGGGCACTGATGGAGTATTTTGCCCGCGAGGATTTTTTGCTGCTGCTTTCTAAAGTGATGAAAAAAGAGGTGGTAAAACCTCTGTCTGGCCGGCTGCTCAATGACTTTTTTGGCCACGAGATCCAGGAAGAGATCTATCAGACCGGAGAGGACTATTTTGCAGAGACTACCTGGATTGGCACGCTTCTTAGAAAGCTGTATCACCGTATCATCCCTGTTATGGTGGATACCGAGCTTCGAAGAGGAGAGGCAGAGACGATCTTTTCCTGGGATATGCGGGGAGTCACCTATATAGAAGGCGTTGACTATCTGGTGCGGATTTTAATGGCTCTAGGAAAGGATACCCTAGGAAGAGAGACGTATTATTCCTGGTATTATGGCAACAGCAATCGTTCCAAACGGGAGGTATTAAGCGAGCTTTTAAAATCCTGTTATCCCAAAGAGCATGAGAGCAGTGAGGACTTAAAAAAGGCTCTTGCGGGCACCCGCATCGAGGAAAAACGCCTTGTGGAAGTGGCGATGTATGCACCGCAGTGGATCGATATTTTAGAAGAATATCTGGGATGGCCAGGCTTAAAGAGCGGCTGTTATTATTTTATGGCTCATATGAACGAGCGGTTTGACGACCAGAAAAAGGCCATTATTGCCAGATATACCCCGCTGACGCCGGAAGAATTGCAGGACGGCGCGTTTGATGCGGCTTGGTTTGAAGAAGCTTATGCACTGTTAGGAGAAGCGCGTTTTGACGAATTGTACCAGGCAGCTAAGTATATTTCGGACGGGCAAAAACATTCCCGCGCCAGAAAATATGCAGATGCAGCTTCCGGAAAGATCAAAAAGACAGAGCTTCGCAAAGAGATCTCAGCAAAGAGAAACAAAGACTTACTGATGAGTTATGGCTTGATTCCATTTGCCAAAAATAAAAACAAAGATCTGATGGAGCGGTATCAATTTATCGAGCAGTTCCGTAAGGAGAGCAGACAGTTCGGCGCACAGCGAAGAGCCAGCGAGGGAAAGGCTTCAGATATTGCTCTGCTGAATCTAAGTGTCCGGGCAGGTTATGCAGATGTCACCAGACTGAAACTCACGATGGAAGCACAGCTTACAGAAGCGTTGGCTCCGCTGATGCAGTGGCACCAGGCAGCGGATGTAGAAGTCTGCTTGCAGGTCGACGAAGAAGGGCAGAGCAAGATCTTGTGCCGCAAAGACGGCAAACCATTAAAATCTGTTCCATCCAGACTAGGGAAAGATAAAGATATCATACAGCTAAAAGAAGCCCACAAAAATCTAAAAGAACAGTATCGAAGAACCAAAAAGATGATGGAAGAATCCATGGAGAGCGGGGACAGTTTCTATGTATCAGAGCTTTTAGCACTCCTTGGAAATCCGGTTGTTCGGGCGATCCTGCACAGCCTGGTATTTTTGCAGGAACAACAAAACGGGCAGTATGGATGGATCAAAAAGGAAGGGGAATCTCTGTATCTGAAGATTTTAGACGGAACAAATGTTCTGCTTGATCCACAGGAGAGATTGCTGATTGCCCATCCCTATCATCTGTACCAGTCAGGCACCTGGCATACTTACCAGAAATATCTGTTTACACACAAGATCCGTCAGCCCTTTAAACAGGTATTCCGGGAGTTGTATGTGAAGATTCCGGAAGAACTGGGGCAAAAAGCTTCTCGGATGTTTGCGGGCAATCAGATCCAGCCTAAGATGACCGTCGGATGCTTAAAGGGACGCCGCTGGGTGGCTGACTACGAAGAGGGACTGCAAAAGGTCTATTACAAAGAAAATATCGTCGCCCGGATCTACGCATTGGCAGACTGGTTCTCGCCGGCTGATGTGGAGGCTCCTACACTGGAATTTGTGGAATTTTTCCATCGTAAGACGTTCCAGGCACTGACCATCCAGGAAGTGCCAGAACTGATCTACAGTGAAGTGATGAGAGATGTGGATCTGGCAGTCAGCGTAGCTCATGCAGGCGGTGTAGACCCAGAGACCAGTCATTCTACCATCGAGATGCGCCGGGCCATTGCTACATGCAATCTGGAACTCTTTGGCTTCCAGAATGTGACGCTCAAAGACAGCCATGCCTTGATCCATGGAAGCAGAGCGGACTACAATGTCCATCTTGGCAGCGGGGTTGTACACCAGGAAGGCGGAGCGATGCTGCATATCCTTCCGGTGCACAGCCAGCAGAGAGGGCGTATCTTCCTGCCCTTTGTGGATGAAGATCCCAAGACCGCAGAGATCATGTCCAAGATCATCCTGCTCGCAGAAGATCAAAAGATCAAAGATCCGTCGATCTTAGAGCAGATTCGATAAAATCCTCTTGCGCAGGCGAACTTGTAGCGGACTTTTCGCCCTTTGTTCCCTAGCATTATTCATAGTATTTAGCCCAGTAAGCTCCTGGATAGAGTTTGCCGGTCTTGATAAAATAGGCTACACAGTTGGCTACAAGTTCGAGATCCTGTGTCGCATGCATCTTAGGGATCGGGGATTGACCGCCGCCTTCGGGTGGGGCTAATTCCCGATCTTTGGCATGTTTCGGATTATAGAGCGTATACCATACCGAAGATTCCTCTTCTTCATAGGAGAGTGCAGCCCATCCTTCGGCCGTATCTAATTGCAGAGCATCCCCTTCTCCATAAGGAGACAGCGAGATATAGATCATCTTTTCGTTGCCTTTTTTGATCATTTTTTGCAAAGCCTTGATATAGTCCTGTGTGATCTCAAGTCCTTCCACCAGATCTTTTGGCCCGCCATCAATATATAATACTTTATAAGGAGGCTTCAGATCCCAGTTTTCTACCGGTCCAGGTTCTATGATTTCAAATGGATCAATCTCTTCACCTCGCACTTTGGTCGGGTCGCATTTGACTTGCATAGGCAGCGCTTCCAGACATTCTGTGTGAAGAAGCTGTCTCTTTGCTGGCAGATATACCAGCTTTAGTGAAGGAATCTGTGCTAACAGGGAACAATCCCGAAAATTTGTTTGACTCACGTCTAGGATCTCCAGTTCTTTAAAATCCAGCAAAAAAGAAAAATCAGAAAATTCTGCTGGCGGCAGATCAAGATCGGTCAGATGAGACAGATGTTTCAGTACAGAGACATCGTGAAAATTGGTCTTGGCAAGGCTTAATTTTTGCAGTTTTGTACACTTCAGGAGAAAATCATAGTTTTCCAGGGAAAGTTCCGGAAAAAACAAAGATTTCAGATTGGGCAGTTCTCCCAGCAAAGACCAGTTTCCAGGATCAGAGGCCAGCCAATCGGGGAATTTGGGATAACCAGGCACAAAAAAATTGGCAAACAATCCGTTTAACTTTGAAAGTTCTTCCAGATGTTCAGGAACCGATTGGTGGATATTTTCCATCCAATACAGAAGATTAGGATCGACGCCTACACGGCTGTCAGAAGGCGCAGGAGGTTGTTCCTTGCCGTCTTCTAAAGACCCTGTCAGGATCAGATTGGCAATCCCTGCAGCCAATTCATCAGGAGATTCGAAGATCACTGGAGGATGCGCAAGGAGGATATCGCCTGCTTGTCTGCGGCGGATATAATTTTTGGCATGTTCATCAATTATTTTCATAAAAGCGATGGATTTTTCCTGGTTAAATATCACTGCACCACAGCCATGCGTATAGGTGTCGTAACTCCACTGGTCGATCATGCGAAAGCGCTCATTGTTATTTGTCGTTTCGGAAGAAGACAAAAACGGGCTAAGATACAGGTTATACACTTCCCCACGGCGAATCGCTGACAGCAAAAGTTCGATCAATTCAGGTGTGATCTGCTTGCCGGATAACTGCAGCATCCTATAATAAGAATCTACATATGGCAATAGTTCAGGAGCGATCTTGATTTGCTGCTGAAAACTTACGCATAGATACTGCGCATAATAAGGAGCATCTGGAAAATGTGAAAGATGCATACGAAAGACTCCTTTCTTAATAATAGATGCTCTTATTATACAATATACCGAGCGTTTATGGGACATTTTTTATATTATGGATAGATCGGGAGAGAAATCTGTGGTATAGTGATCTGGTTATGAGATATAAAGAATTTACCTGGCACAGCTATACGGTGCAGATTACCAAAAAAAAGATCAAAAACGTGAACCTGCGGATCAAGCAGATGCAGCCGGAGGTACTCTGTCTGTCAATCCCTTATTCTATGTCTTATGCGTCCGCGCTCAAATTATTAGAAGAGCCTCGTATGCAGCAGTGGATCGAAGAGCATCAGAAGAAAGTTGAAGATACATCCTATCATCCGATGAATCAGGAAGCAAAAGAACGATACCAAAGGCGACTTCAAGAGATGCTGCCCGCGTTGTTTCAAAAATGGGAGAGTGCGCTTGGCGTAAGCTGCCATAAAGTTACCATACGGGATACCAGATCTCAGTGGGGGAGCTGTAGTATCCGTACAAAAAATATCTCCATCAGCGTCTGGCTGGGCGCTTATCCAGAAGAGTGCATCGAATATGTAATAGTGCATGAGTTGGCACATCTGCTGGAAGCCGGGCACAATGCAAGATTTTATCAGATCTTAGACCAATATTATCCCAACTGGAAAAGCTGCCGAGAGCAGTTGAAGAAGGGGCAGTAGTGTTCTTGTTTTTCATTATTTCTTAAGAAATATTATGATTTGCTTCAGACATAAATCTTAAGAAATATGGTATTCTATGTACAGAATGTTTTACATAGGAAGGAACGAAGAAACATGGAACGACAGAGGCAGATGACAAAGCAGGAGAGGATGAGAAGGAGAGAGCAGATACGCAGAAAGAAAAAGCGCCTCCTGATCCGAAAGATCAGACGTATGTTCAACCTGATACTGTTATTTGTCTTATTAGGCGGTGCGGTCTGGTTTGCTTATTCAAATTTTTTAAAAAAACCGGATTACGGGATGGAGAAACCGATGCAGCGCAGCGAATCTGAAGTAAAAGAAAAACTTGAGGAGATGGCAAAAAAATACAAAGGATTTAAGGAGATTATCGAACATTATGACGATTATCCGGAAGTCTATCGTGCGGCGCTTGCCAATAATCCGGAGATGCTGGATTATGTGAAGGAATATCCTGATAGTGACAAGGCGACAGCGGATGCAGTTATGACTAAGAAAGAAAAATCTCAGAAATATCCGCTTTTTATTCAGTGGGACAAGCGTTGGGGGTATGCGCCGTATGGTTCGAGCAGTATCGGGATCTCAGGATGCGGACCGACCAGCTTGTCTATGGTGATCTATGCATTGACTGAAAATGAACTGGCTACGCCGGATAAGGTTGCTCGTTATTCGCAGGAGCAGGGCTATTATATAGAAGGAACAGGTACATCCTGGGATCTGATGACCGAAGGAGCTGCCGCTTTTGGGGTTACGGGGCAGGAGCTTTCGCTTAGTGAAGATGGGATGAAGCAGGAGCTGAAAAATGGACATCCTTTGATCTGCGCGATGCGGGCGGGGGATTTTACAGCAGGAGGGCATTTTATCGTGATTCGTGGGTATGAAAAGGATGGGTTTATTGTGAATGATCCGAATAGCAGGGTGAGAAGCCAAAAGAGGTGGACGTATGAAGAGTTGAGTGGGCAGATAAAAAATATGTGGTATTATCAGTGAGAAAAATAGAAGTAAAGCCGCGGTGATACGGGTGTAAAGAGACACCTCGGCGTGTATCTGGGCTTTTGGCCTGATTCCAAGGTCTGCATAGAATGTATCGGACAGGCGGCAGCTTTTGTATGCTCCAGCCGTACACATAAATGTGTTTGTCTGGCTCATACAAAAGCTGCCGCCT
>CAJUGG010000014.1 GCA_910585995.1 uncultured Lachnospiraceae bacterium | reverse complement strand
TGGTAGGACACCTGCGGAACTTTAAACAGCAGAGTTCTGTACAGCACGCAGAGGAGTTGCCGGCCGCCAGAGGGGGACGGGAACACCTCTGGCAAGGGATGTGCTGGGAAGAACTCTGCGGAACTTTAATAGGAGGACGTGTGAGATGAAACATAATTTCCGTAAAATAGAGGAGAAATGGCAGCAGAAGTGGGAGAAGGCCGGTATCTTTAAGGCGGTTGACGGCAGTGACAAGCCTAAGTTCTACGGCTTAGTGGAATTTCCTTATCCAAGTGGCGCTGGTATGCATGTGGGTCATATCAAGGCTTATTCCAGCCTGGAGGTAATCTCCAGAAAGCGCAGGATGGAAGGCTATAATGTGTTATTTCCGATTGGATTTGACGCTTTTGGACTTCCGACCGAGAACTATGCCATCAAGACAGGCACGCATCCGCGGAAGATCACCGATGACAACATCGCCAAATTTACCGAGCAGCTAAGAAAAGTCGGTTTTTCTTTTGACTGGGACCGTGTCATTGACACCACAGATGAAGATTATTACAAATGGACCCAGTGGATCTTTTTGAAATTGTTTGAGAAGGGCCTGGTGTTCCGCAATAAGGCTCTGGTCAACTACTGTCCGTCCTGTAAAGTCGTGCTTTCCAATGAAGACAGCCAAGGTGGAAAATGTGATATTTGCCACAGCGATGTGATCCAGAAATCCAAAGATGTATGGTATCTGAAGATTACGGAGTATGCAGATAAGCTGTTGGAAGGGTTGGATCATGTGGACTACCCTGCCAATGTGAAGCAGCAGCAGGTGAACTGGATCGGAAAATCCACGGGCGCTTTTGTGAATTTTACGTTGGATGGATTAGACGAGGTTATGGAGATCTATACCACCAGACCTGATACGTTATTTGGCGTAACCTTTATGGTAATCGCACCAGAGCATCCACTGATTGATAAATATGCGGACCGGATCGGCAATATGCCGGCCATCGAGGCTTATCGCGCAGAGTGTGCGAAAAAGACCGAATTTGAGCGCACCCAATTGGTAAAGGACAAGACGGGTGTCAAGATCGAAGGCATCGAAGCAGTCAATCCCATCACAGGCGGCAAGATTCCGGTATTCATCGCCGATTATGTTATGATGGGATATGGTACAGGCGCCATCATGGCTGTGCCGGCGCATGACCAGCGTGACTATGAGTTTGCGAAAAAATTTGGAGCAGAGATCATTGAAGTTATCAAAGGCGGAGATATCTCAGTGGAAGCCTACAGCGGTGACGGAGAGATGGTGAACTCTGGTTTCCTGAATGGATATACCAATAAGAAAGATTCCATCGCTCGGATGTTGGAAGAGATTGAGAGACTGGGCGTGGGACATGCCGGTGTACAGTTCAAGATGAAAGACTGGGCGTTTAACCGTCAGAGATATTGGGGAGAACCCATCCCGATTATACACTGCGAAAACTGTGGAATTGTGCCGGTTCCCTATGAGGAGCTGCCGCTTCGCCTGCCAAAAGTAGAGAATTTTGAGCCGGGAACCGAGGGAGAATCTCCGCTGGCAAAGATTGAATCTTTTGTCAACTGTACTTGTCCTAAGTGTAAAAGACCTGCCAGACGTGAGACCGATACCATGCCGCAGTGGGCAGGGTCTTCCTGGTATTTCTTAAGATATATCGATCCGCACAATCACGAAGCGTTAGCCGACCCGGAGAAATTAAAATACTGGATGCCGGTTGACTGGTATAATGGCGGGATGGAGCATGTGACCAGACATGTGATCTATTCCAGGTTCTGGCATCATTTCCTGTATGATATCGGCGTGGTCAATACACCAGAACCCTATGCAAAGCGCTCGATCCAGGGCCTGATCCTGGGGCCGGACGGGGATAAGATGAGTAAATCCAAGGGAAATGTGGTGGATCCTTTGGATATTGTAAAAGACTATGGCGCAGATACACTCAGAACATACGTTCTGTTTATGGGTGATTATGGCGCGGCAACTCCTTGGAATGACAATGCAGTCAAAGGCTGCAAGCGTTTCTTAGAGAGAGTGTCCGGATTTACAGACATGATATCTGAGGATGCGGATACGCAGAAATTAGAGACGCCTTTCCATAAGACCATAAAAAAGGTGTCTTCTGATATTGAAGAGATGAAATTCAACACCGCCATCGCAGCGCTGATGACGTTGACCAATGAGATCTATGCGCTTGGTAAAGTCAGCAAAGAGCAAGTGCAGATCTTTGCCAAGCTGCTCTGTCCGTTCGCGCCTCATGTATGCGAGGAGATCTGGGAAGTGACAGGCGGAAAGGACTTTTTGTCTGTACAGCCATGGCCGGCCTATGAGGAGAGCAAGACCATCGAAGCACAGACAGAGATTGGTGTACAGATCAACGGAAAGCTCCGCGGTACAGTCGTGATCCCGACCGGGGCGGAAAAAGAAGAAGTCTTTGCCATCGCAAAAGCAGACGAACGGATCGCCTCTCTGACAGAGGGCAAGACGTTTGTCAAAGAGATCTATGTACCCAACCGCGTGGTGAATTTTGTGGTAAAATAAGTGCGAAAGAGCAAAATATTTGAACTGAACTACAGCTCCTGGTTTTGATAAATGCAGCGAAAAGTATGATTTATCAGAGCCGGGAGTTTTGTTGTGTGATTCCCATATTTTGATAAAAGAAAATCTTCTTCTAAAGGATCTAATAGGTGTAAAGAAAAAAGAGAGGTAATAACTCTTGGAAAGGAGCACCTGTGGACAATTTGGTTCAAAGAGCAAAAAGACAGGATCAGGACGCTTTTGTGGAATTGATACGGATGCATACCGTCAGTATGTATAAAGTGGCAAAGGCGATCCTGGAAAATGATGAGGATGTGGCGGATGCCATACAGGAGACCATTCTTACTTGCTGGGCAAAGATAGGTACGTTAAAAAAAGAACGATATTTCAAGACATGGATGATACGGATCTTGATCAATCACTGCAACGGGATCTACAGACAGCGGGAGAAGATGATAACAAAGGAAACTCTGCCGGAGTCAGGAAAGGTGGAAGAGCAGTATGCAACCGTTGAGTGGCAGGAATTCCTGAAAGGTCTCGAAGAAAAATATCGGATTGTTGTCATGCTGTATTATGTGGAAGGATTTAAGATCCGGGAGATTGCCGAGATCCTTCAGATCAGCGAGAATACCGTCAGTACAAGGTTATCCGCAGCCAGAAAGAAGATGGAGCAGCAATATCAGAAGCAGCCATCCAGGATCAGACAGATTGTATGAGTCAGGAAAGGAGATTTTTATGAGTCGTTTGGAAGAAGTAATGCATGGATTAAGACAGGATCAGGAAGTGCCGGAGTGTGTGTTGGCAAGGATGGAAGAAGTATTTGCTCATCTGCCAGCTTCTAAGAAAAAAAGCGTTCGGAGCATGTGGCAGGTAAAAGCAGCGGCGGCTGCTTCGGTGGCTGTGATTGCAGGCGGAACATTTTGTTACAGCAATCCTGCCCTTGCAGCCAAGATTCCGCTATTGGGAAATATCTTTGCAAGAGTGGAGCAGTCGGTGCCGTTTTCGGGAAATTACAGCGAAGAGTCAGAACATTTGTTTGGAGAAGAAGGGAAAGAGAAGATCTCTGTGACAGATGCTGGGATGACTGTGACCGCATCAGAAGTCTACTGTGACGGATTATCCATCTTTTTGACAGCACAGATCGAAGCAGAGCAGGGAGGTTTACAGAATATGACAACGCATACGCTGTCTGGCAAGGATGGGACCGCGAATGGGATGTATCTAAGGGGAGAATGGAAGCTTCAGGGAGAAGAGTCGGCACATCCACTCATTGCAGATGCGATCGAAGGAAGTGTTGTGGATGACCATACATTTGTAGGAATGGTAAAATTTGATCTCCATGACTGGGAGGGAGAACAAGGAGTCTTAGAACTTCAGCTTTCCGGCATTGGATGGGATAGCAAGGAGGAATTGTCTAAGGAAGAGATCGCAGAGGATTTCCTGACAGAGGGGCGGTGGAGTGTTACGGTGCCATTTTCGGTGGATCAGGAATCGGTGCAGGAGATTGCAGTCAATAAAGAAAGCAATGGATATACGATTGAGAACGTGCGGATCTCTCCTTATCAGGTGGTAGCTTATGTAAAAGCGCCTGTGAATACAGTGGAAAAAGATTTTTCGCGTGAGGATTATGAGGCAAAATTGGGACTGTCAGAAGGAGAAGAAGAGGAAGAACTCAGCTATGAAGAATTTTTAGCCATGTTAAATCAACCCACCGTGCAGCCTTGTGAGACTGTGATCTGCAACCAGGACGGAGAACTGCTGGCCTTTGGAGACATGTCCACCACTACTGGGATCACTACCTTTGCGGTGGATGGAAAAGAGCTAGAGACTCTCTATATCTATGTCTTTGTGGATGCAGAGGATGATCTGCAGGCAGATGGGATACTGGACCGGGAAGCGGCAGAGCAAGAGGCAGTCGTATCAGCCGAGATCAAGATTTGATAAAAAAATGACTATACGTTGTAACGAAATTCCCTATTTTCGGATATATAGATAGAACTAAAAGGATAGGGGGTGGTAAATCTGCACGATATGGAGAGAGTCTATACGCAGCATGCGCAGGAGGTATACCGGTATCTGCTAAGCCTGTCGCATAGTGAGGACTTAGCAGAAGAACTGACGCAGGAGACGTTCTTTCGGGCAATGCGGACCATCGACAATTATGACGGTAGCTGCAAGCTGTCTGTGTGGCTCTGCCAGATCGGCAAACACCTCTGGTATCAATGGCTGGACAGACATACAAGGTGGAAGCCTGTGGAGCTGACAGAAGATGTGCCAGGTGCCCCCTCTCCGGAACAGTCTGTGTTACTGCGTATGGAAAAGACAGAACTTTACAAGGCGATCCACACCTTGCCGGAAGCCATGCGGGAAGTCGTCCATATGCGCCT
Source organism: uncultured Lachnospiraceae bacterium (assembly GCA_910585995.1). Classification (GTDB taxonomy): domain Bacteria; phylum Bacillota; class Clostridia; order Lachnospirales; family Lachnospiraceae; genus Hominiventricola. The sequence continues at coordinate 4,945 of CAJUGG010000014.1, read as the reverse complement.
GACAGGAGAATTTTCCTTTTCTGAGATTGGGGAGATCTTGGGAAAGAGTGAAAACTGGGCAAGAGTGACCTTCTATCGGGCCAAGAAAAAGATTATGGAAGAAATAATGTCAAGTAATCAATGAAAAACAGCAACGGACCGGACAAGCCCAGGGAGGATTTGCTGACGCGGCTGCGGCAGGAAATGCTCCCAGATACAGGGGGCTTGGGAGGGGAGTTGCGGAACTATAATGGAGGAATGTGGATGAAATGCTGCATTGTAAGAGATTTACTGCCGGGATATATTGACGGTCTGACCTGTGAGGAGACCAATGAGGAGATCAGGGTACACTTAGAAAGCTGTGCAGAGTGTCGTATAGTCTATGAGCAGATGACGGCCGTAATTCCCGTCGAGGCTTCCAAAAAGCTGAAGGAGATTGATTTTTTTAAAAAGTTCAGAGCGAGAATCCATCAGAGATACGTGGTGGTTGGATGCATGATCTGTCTGGCACTCATTGGGCTTACGCTTTTTGCAAAAAGCTACCAGATCCCTATTCCCTATGATGCCGAGCGCATGGTGACAGAGACTTATCAGGCGGTGCCGGTGCTCAACCAATATGGTCTTACCCAGTGGCAGGATTTACAGGCGCAGGATCTGGAGACGATCCAGGCGGTACTGAATGGCACCTGTGAGAGCATTGACCTGATCCGGCTGACGATCACCGAATCTGTCGGCAATGACAATGCATTATCCATTGGCCGAACGGTGGAGCAAAATGGTACAGATGTAAGGATTGTGTACTATTGTTACACCAAGACCTTATGGAACAGTCTGTTTGAGGGAGAGTATGCATTTGCCGACAGCTTCACCACCACAGGAGATCTCTACGGAGGACGCCGTCTCGACTACAAAACATACGAGCCAATGATGACCGAGATCTACTACCTGCCCAGAGGAGACTTAGAGCGCCTAGGAAGCCTCTCCGACGAGGCATTTGTACAATTAAAAGAAGAAGCTCAGTTAGTGTGGAGCGGCATGAACTAAACAATTTTTAACTTAAATAGGAGTGCGTGATATGTTTTATGCAATTTATTTACTTGGGATTGTTTTGTTTTTTTTAAATGGAATTGGATTTTCCAGATGTACTGATTTTGTGGATAATATTACCCTTACTTATGTTTTATTTCCCAGCATCTTGATGTTATTCTGCACGAGATCCTGGAAAGATTTTGGGCGGGCGATGTTATTTGCATTTGGAAAGCGAGATCTGTCTTATGAGCAGTACAAAAACAGCTTACAGACAATAAAGATGGTACTGATTACGCTGCTGCTCAGCGGAGGCATCTGTTTTTCCATCAGCATCGTAAACAGTATGCGTTCGCTGGACTGGATACAGGAAGACAGCTTTGGCTGGCTGATTCTCGATTTCAGTGTTGCCATGTTATCTTTTTTGTATCCGCTGATGCTGACGATCCTCCTGCTGCCAGTCTACCATATTTTAAAAAAAGATATCCAGGCATAGGAAAAGACAGGAAAAGCTTGTTCAACTTTTCTAAAATCCTTGCTATTTCCTCTATATTTTAGTATAATTCTAACATAAGGGCCAAAAACGTGTTTGTTCCCTTTGTAAACGTGCTACAGTCCTTGGCTGTAGGATGACAAAATGTATTGGAGGAGATTGCTATGAACGTTTACACAACTGACAGTATCCGCAACGTGGTTCTCTTGGGACACGGAGGAAGCGGTAAGACCAGTCTGGTCGAAGCTATGGCGTATGTATCCGGCTTGACCGGACGTATTGGAAAAGTAACCGATGGAACGACCATCAGTGACTATGATAAGGAAGAGATTAAGCGCAAATTTTCCATCAATACTTCAGTCGTACCGATTATCTGGAAAGATACTAAGATTAATGTGTTAGATACTCCCGGATTTTTTGACTTTGTAGGTGAAGTGGAAGAAGCGGTGGCAGCAGCAGATGCGGCGATCATCGTGGTATCCGGTAAGGCAGGAGTGGAAGTAGGTACACAGAAGGCATGGGAACTCTGTGAGAAATACAAGCTGCCAAGGATGTTCTTTGTATCGGATATGGATGTGGACAATGCTTCGTTCCGTGAAGTTGTGGAGACGCTGACAGAGATGTACGGCAAAAAGATCGCGCCATTCTATCAGCCGATTCGTGAAAATGAAAAGTTCGTGGGTTACATAAATGTCATGAAGATGGCAGGCCGCCGTTTTACCGGCATTGGCAAGAGAGAGGACTGTGAGATTCCTGATTACTGCCGTCCGAACTTGGATATCTATCGCGAGGCGATGATGGATGCCGTGGCAGAGACCAGCGAAGAATTAATGGAGCGTTATTTTGCAGGGGATGAGTTCTCAGTGGGAGAGATCCGCGCAGCGATGAAGATGAATGTGGAAGATGGCAGCATCATTCCTGTGTCCATGGGTTCTAGTATCGAGATCCGCAACATTCACAATATGTTAAATGATATCGTGGAACTCTTGCCGTCTCCGGATAAAAAAGAATGTGCAGGTATCAACAATAAGACCAATGAGATCTTCCAGGCAGATTATAATTTCTCCAAGGCAAAATCCGCCTATGTCTTTAAGACCATCGCAGACCCGTTTATTGGAAAATATTCTCTGATCAAGGTATGCTCCGGCGTGATTAAGTCAGATGATGTGCTGTTTAATGCATCTACAGAGACAGAGGAGAAGTTAAATAAGCTCTATGTGGTAAGAGGCAATAAGCCGATCGAGGTCAATGAACTTCATGCAGGAGACATCGGTGCGATCGGTAAGGCGAGCTGTAAGACCGGCGATACCCTGTCCACAAAGGCGACTCCGGTTGTCTATGGAAAGACGGAGATCTCCAAGCCATATACCTATATGGCATATAAGGCTAAGAATAAGGGAGATGAGGATAAGATCTCTCAGGCTCTCTCCAAGATGATGGATGAGGATCTGACCATCAAGGCGGTGAATGATTCTGAGAATCGCCAGACCCTGCTCTATGGTATGGGTGATCAGCATCTGTCTGTGATTGTCAGCACATTGGCTGAGAAGTATAAAGTGGATGTGGAGCTGACCGATCCTAAAGTGGCTTTCCGTGAGACGCTGCGGAAAAAATCCGATGTGGAATATAAATATAAAAAGCAGTCCGGCGGACATGGACAGTATGGACATGTAAAGATGACGTTTGAGCCTTCCGGTGATCTGGAGACTGCCTATGTCTTTGATCAAATCGTGGTCGGCGGTGCGGTGCCGAAGAATTATTTCCCGGCAGTGGAAAAGGGCGTACAGGAATCGGTACTGAAGGGACCATTGGCTGGCTATCCGGTCGTTGGTGTGAAGGCTGTGCTGTATGATGGATCTTATCATCCAGTGGATTCTTCTGAGATGGCATTTAAGACGGCTGCGATTCAGGCGTTTAAAAAAGGCTTTATGGAGGCTTCTCCGATTCTGTTAGAGCCGATTGTGACGATGACAGTGTTGGTGCCGGATAAATATACGGGCGATGTGATGGGCGACCTGAATAAGAGAAGAGGCCGTGTGCTGGGTATGAATCCGGCAGGGGCTGGCAAGACGGAAGTAGTTGCAGATGTGCCGATGATGGAGATCTTCCGGTATAATACGGATCTGAGATCTATGACGGGCGGAAGCGGTGTGTATTCTTATGAGTTTGCGCGGTATGAGCAGGCGCCTTCGGATGTGCAGGAGAAGGAGGTTGCGGCTAGAGCGGCTGAGGGGTGAGTGATTTAGCGACGAAAAAGGGGGATGACGCGTAGAGGGACTTCGGGTCCTGTACAAATGTCTGCATAGAGTGTATCGGACAGTCCGGTTATTTTGTGCGCCTCATTCGGACATGAGTGTCCGTCTGCGGCGTACAAAATAACCAGACTGTCCGCTCCAATCTACACAGCACTATTTGTACAGAACCCAAAGCCCCACTACGCGTCATCCCCCTTTTTCTGGGTATGGTGTTAAGAAAGCGCTAAGAAAGCGGGAGTTATGGGAGAAAGAGAGGAGGATATGTGGTGGAAGAGTTGGTTAGGAAGTATGTGGGGATTTGTGTGGAGAGGGTTTGGTTGTTGGGGAAGTGGCTTGTGCTGGCGGGGGTGACGGGATGTGTGCTGGGGGTGTTGGGGGGATTGTTTGGGAGGAGTGTTACGGTGGTGACACAGATACGGATGGGGTATCCCTGGATGGTGTATGGGCTTCCGGCGGCAGGGCTTTTGATTGTGGGGTTGTATAAGATGGACCCGTATAAGACGGGGACGAATCGGGTGTTGGAGGGGATTCAGTCAGGGGCGTTTATACCGCTTCGGACGGCGCCTCTTATTGTGTTGTCTACGGTGATTACACATGCGTTTGGAGCTTCGGCGGGGCGTGAGGGGGCGGCGCTTCAGCTTGGGGGAAGTGTTGGGGGGACGCTTGGGAAGTGGCTTCGGATGGATGAGTATGACCATAAGATCATGATTATGTGTGGGATGAGTGCGGGGTTTTCGGCTCTTTTTGGGACGCCTTTGACGGCTACGATCTTTGCGATGGAAGTGGTGAGTGTGGGGATTATGCAGTATGCGGCGTTGGTGCCTTGTTGTGTGGCTTCTCTGGCGGCTAAGGGGGTTGCGGAGCTTGTGGGCGCTCATGGGGAGCATTTTGCGATTCCGGCGGCAGAGGTGTTTGGGTTTCGGAGCGGGGGACTGACGATTCTTTTGGCGGTGTGCTGTGCGGGGATCAGTATTTTGTTTTGTATGGTGCTGCATCATGTGGAGCATTGGTATCAGAAGTGGATTCCAAATGAGTGGCTTCGGATTATGGCGGGGGGATGTCTGATTATTGTGATGACGGTGCTTTTGGGGACGACGGATTATCTGGGGGCCGGGATGAATGTAATTGAGCGGGCGATTACGGGAGAAGTGGTTGCGGCGGCATTTTTGCTGAAGATGGTATTTACGGCGGT
>CAJUGG010000013.1 GCA_910585995.1 uncultured Lachnospiraceae bacterium | reverse complement strand
GATTTTTGAACTTGGGACCCGCAAAACACCGAAAAGTAGCCATTTTTCACAGAAAAATGAGCGGATTTGAGGTGTTTTAGGATTGCGGGAGCATGAAATGCGGAGCAATCCGTGGCATCTTGAAGTTCAACCAAGTATAACACAGACTGTAAAAAAGTTCAATAGAAAATATAAAAAGTTCAAAAGTTCAATTTTGGAGTGTTTTGATTGCCAAACCTTGCAAAATCGGATAAAATAGAAGGCAGGAGTGAGTCAGGATGGAGATTAGAACGATTCGGTTTGGAGGCCTCTTAGTGCCTTCTAATGTATGGATGGCGCCTTTGGCGGGATATACTTGTTATCCGTTTCGGATGCTGGCCTGTGAGATGGGGGCCGGGCTTTGTTTTACAGAGATGGTCAGCGCCAATGCGCTGAAATACGAGGACCGGGCCACAAAGCGGCTGTTATTTACCACAAAAGAGGAGAAGATTAAGGCGGTGCAGCTCTTAGGAGGGATTCCGGCGGTGATGGAGGAGATGGCAAAAAGTGAACTTTTGCAGGACTTTGATATCATTGATATCAATATGGGCTGCCCGGTGCCCAACGTATTTAAGAGCGGAGAGGGCAGCGCGCTGCTCTTAGACCCCAAAAGGGCGGCTGCGATCATCCGGGGCTGTAAAAAAAGCGGAAAGGTTGTCACTGTCAAATGCAGAACTGGCGTTCGGGAAGAAGAGATGTTTGCTGCAGAATTTGCAAGGATGTGTGAAGATGCCGGAGCGGATTTGATCACGATTCATGGGAGAAGCCGGAGCATGATGTATGATGGAGAGCCTTATTATGGAGAGATTGAGAGAGCGAAAGCGGCAGTATCCATACCGGTGATTGCCAATGGAGGGATCTTTTCTGCGGAGGATGCAGACCGGATGATGGACAGGACCGGAGCAGACGGCGTGATGATAGCCAGATATGGGCTTGAGAATCCTTTTATTTTTGGGGAGCTGACCGGGAAGCCTTGTCAAAAGACTGCGTATCAGGTCCTGATGGAGCAGCTTACGCTTGTCAGTCAATATTATCCTGAGACATTTGCCCTTTTCTATCTCAGGAAACTGGCGGCTTATATGATGAAAAAGCGAAAAGGAACCAAACAGTACAAACAGCGTCTGTATCAGAGCGGCAGCCTCTTAGAACTAAAAGCGGTAATCGAACTGATATTCGGGTGAGAAGAGGACAAGAAAGGGCAGTAGAAGAAGATGGAAGAATTGCAGATTCAGGATGGCAGAGTGGTTGCCTATACAGGAAGAGAAGAGCTGGTACAGATCCCGCAGGGAGTCCACACGATAGGGGAAGGGGCTTTTAAGGCCTGTGTTTCTGTGAGAGGGGTGGAACTGCCAGAGAGCCTTCAGAGGATCGAAGCCTATGCTTTTAAAGGATGCCGACGCTTAGAGTCCATACAGATCCCTTCTCAGGTATCCAGCATTGGAAGCTATGCATTTCACCGCTGCCATGCACTGAAAAAAGTTATCCTGCCGGAAGCGGTGGAGGAACTTTTGGACTGTACGTTCCTCTATTGTGACAGTCTGGTGGAAGTACAGATGCCGGGTGTCAGACGGTTGGGGAAACAGGTATTTGTCAACGATGTGTTGCTTAAAAAACTCACGATCTGCGAAGGCCTTATGGAAAGCGGTATCTGTGATGTCTTTACCGGCTGCGGGATGATCCGAAAGATCCAGTTTGCAGGCGGAGTCTGTGTGCAGATCCCCAATGCCGTGGAGGCAGTGGTAAGCGGCGGCAAGCTGCCGTCTCTTGTGCGGGCGATCGCGGTGGACGTGCTCAGGATGATGGAGTTAGACGGCCGGTGTCTGGTCCGTTTTCTGACCAATCTAAAACAGGTGGAAGTACCGGAAGGGATTGAGAAGCTGGGAAAAAGCTGCTTTTTTGATAAGCGGGGGATTGTCTTAGTCAAGCTTCCCAAGTCCTTAAAAGAGATCGACAGCCGGGCTTTTCGCAACTGTATCAATCTGGAGGAAGTGCGTTTTGCAGGAAAAGAAGTATTGATTCATGAAGATGCATTTAAAAACTGTACTTCCCTGAAGACGGTGCAGACGGCGGATGGAAGAGATTATATATGTACCGGGCTTCAGGGACTGACAGAACCAGACGTTCCGGGGATGGTGCGCCAGATCTACTATCAGGTGATGGGCAATTTCCGGCTGAGCGGGACGATTCTTTTAAAATACTTAGGGTTAGAATCCCGTGTGGTGGTTCCTGAGGGGGTCACGAAGATCGCAGAAGGAGCATTTGCAGGAAATGAAGCCATCGACCGTGTTATTTTGCCAGAGAGCCTTATAGAGATCGGTGCAGACGCCTTTAAAGACTGCCTGCTGCTACAGACGATCCGATTGCCGGAGGGGCTTCAAAAGATCGGGCCGGGTGCATTTGATCACTGTGTCAAACTGATCCGGGCACATCTGCCTGTGGGGGTCCGGGTGATAGAAGAACGTACGTTCCGACACTGCCTGGTGCTGCGGGAAATACAATTCTCAGAAGAGATGACAGAGATTGGAGAGAGCGCTTTTTATGGGTGCGCTGGCATCAAAAAACTTACGTTTCCGGAAAGCCTGACACGGATCGGGGAGATGGCTTTTTATCAGTGCGGCGGACTGACAGAGATCAGGCTGTGGGCTAAGACAGAGTATGTGGAAAGTCTGGCGTTTGCAAGAAGTGGCGTAAAAAAGGTCTGGATGGGCAGCAGCGGCATCCATTATGGGAGGGACGTCTTTGGGGACTGTAAGAGACTTCGGATGCTGATCTGTGAAGAGGGCGTGCGGCATCTTCCGGATAAACTGGCGTATGGCTGTACAAAACTAGACCGTGTGATACTGCCGGAAAGCATCCAGTCTGCAGGGCGTCATGTGTGGGAAGGAACGCCGTTTTTAAGACGATGGAGCGAAGAGGAGACAGAAAAAAGCAATAAGATCTTCTGGGACGGAAGGGAATGGTCAGGGAAGGTAACGATCCCAAAAGAGGTGCAGATCATAGCAGGGGGCGCTTTTTATGGAAACACAAAAGTGACAGAGATCACGCTGCCGGATACGGTCTGTGATATCGGGGCAGCCGCGTTTAAGGGGTGCAAATCGCTGCAAAAAATATGGATGCCGGCTAAGATTCACAGTCTGGAGGCAGAGGTGTTTTCCGGATGTTCCAGTCTTCAGGAAATCGTGCTGACAACGCGTTCGCAGGGGGATAAGACAGAACTTCCGGTATGGGAATCTGTCGGTACGCGTGCTTTCTATCGGTGTGAAAACCTGCGCCGGGTGCGGATGGATGGAATCAAATGGATTGGAAAAGAAGCGTTTGCCGGGTGTTGGATGCTGCGTCCGGAAAATATAAACCATAGTTTACAGATCGGTGAGCGCGCGTTTGAGGGGACGCGGTATCTGGAGTCATCAGAGCCGCTGGTGGTGATCGGTGATGTGCTCGTATCCGGGGAACGGTGTGAGGGAGAGGTCTGTTTGCCGGAGGGAATAGTCAGCATTGCTCCTTATGCCTTTGCAGGAAACAGTAAGGTCACAAAGGTGCATCTTTCCAGAAGTCTTGTACGGACTGGCGAGGGGGCATTTTTTGGATGTGACAAGATGACAGAGGTCGTATCCAAAGAGGGGCTGTCTGAGATCGGTTCACGTACATTCGAGCGATGCGGTGCGCTTCGGGAGGCGGAGTTTTCTGCGCAGCAGGTTGGGAGCGCTGCATTTGCAAACTGCCGGTCTTTGCAAAAGGCGACAGTTTCCCGGCTCTCTCACCTGGAAGAACGTATGTTTGAAAATTGCAGCAGCCTGGAGGTCTGTGTCTGTGAAGAGGCAGAGACCGTTGGGCCGTATTGTTTTAGTGGATGTCAGAATCTGCGGGAATTTTCCTTTGTTTCTCTTAGATGGATCGGCTCTTATGCGTTTGCAGGATGCGATGCGCTGACACAGGTGAAGTGGCAGGATGGACTTTGCCTGGAAGCCCATGCTTTGGAAGACTGCGGAAGTCTTACAGAGGTGGAACTGACAGGAGAGGGGCAGATCATATTGAAAGAGTATGCGCTGTCAGGCTGTACCAGCCTTCAGGCGGTGATTTTACAGGAAAAAAGGTGGGAAACAGAGAGCTATCAGGAATTATTCTCTGCGCGGCTTCCAGAGGTGGTCAGGCTTATGTTTCACAGTGCCTTTAGCTGCTTTGTGATCGAGCAGACGAGCACTCTTTGCGCCTATCTGGGAGCCGGGAAAAAGGTAAAGATTCCAAAGGGCATCCGGCGCATCGAAACGGAGGTGTTCCGGGACAGACTGACGCTTCAGGAGGTGGAGATCCCGGATACTGTGGAAGAGATCGGTGCAAGGGCTTTTCATGGGACGGGCTGGCTCAGGCGGAAACAGGAAGCTTCCCCGATGGTGGTGGTCCATGGGATGCTGCTGGACGGTTCTGGCTGCACAGGGGAAGTGGTAGTGCCAAAAGAGGTCCGCTTGATCTGTGGCTGGGCGTTTGCCAATGGACTTGGGATCGAGAAGATCCGCTTTCTCTCGGACCAAGTGAGAGTGGAAGCTTATGCCTTTCGCAACTGTATCCATCTTAGGGAGATGACACTGCCTGACGGGACTTGCATTACATTTACCGGGATTGCGGACCGGGAGCGGGATTTGCCGGCGCTTGCCAAACAGGCGGTCTTTGACAGCCTGAACTGCTTTAAGACGAGTCCGGATGGAGTGCTTGTGGAATGTACCGGAAATATCTCTTGTCTGACGATTGCTTATGGGATTACAGCGATAGGAGAGGGTGCGTTTGAAGAGGGCAATCTGTTGACCAAAGTGACCCTTCCTAAGACCCTTGGCCGGATTGGCAGACGTGCCTTTGCAGGCTGCAAGTGGCTCGAAGAGGTCCGGGGGGCAACTTGTGTAAAATGCATCGAAGCACAGGCTTTTGCAGGCTGCGGGTCGCTTCGGAAAGTGGAGCTGTCCGATGCCCTGCAGGAGATTGGGGCGCGCGCCTTTGAACACTGTACTGCTCTGGAAGAGATCCTTTTGCCGGAAGGCTTGGAGGAGATCCCGGAAAAAGCCTTTTACCGCTGTCACAGCTTAAGAGCGATCCGACTGCCTTCGACATTAAAAAAGATTGGGAAAGAGGCATTTGCCTTTTGTAAGGGGCTGACTGCATACGAGATCCCGGATGGGGTTGTGGTGGAGGAACGCGCGTTTGTGGGTGTGCATAGAGACGGCGAATAAAAGTATTTTAAATGGATGAACTGTATGTATGGATACAGGAGACAAGGAGAGAGGGATGCGCAAGCGAAAGCTGGGAAAGACAGGTTTGATGGTGTCAGAGATTGGTTTTGGCACAATCCCCATTTTAAAGGGAAATGTTCCGGTCCTGCCGGAGTACTACAATCTGGAGGAGGCAGAGGCGCTTTTCGTGATGGAAGCGGCTTTTCAGAGGGGCTGTAATCTGTATGATACTGCCATTGTCCCGGAGTATGGAGATGCAGAGATCAAACTGGGAGCATTTGCCTCTTATATCGGCAGAGAGCAGATCGTGATCTCAGACAAAGCCCGCTTTTTTGATGGAAATGGGATCTATCAGGCGGTGCAGACCTCGTGTGAGAACTTAGGAACCTATGCAGATCTCTATTTTGTCCACCAGGTGGATGCAGAGCATGAGGAGGAGGTCTTTCAAGCAGGCGGTGCGCTGGATGCTTTGACGGAGTTAAAGGAAGAAGGCAGGATTCGTTTTGCCGGGATTGCTTCTCATTACTATGACACGCTGCTTAGGGGAGGCAAAGATCCCCGCGTGGATGTCCTGCAGGGAAGCGGCAACCTCTTAGAACGGGGGATGCTGGACCGGATACAGGCGGAGCCGCTTTTTCGGGAAAAGGGGCTTTTGATCAATAAAGTCTATGCGGCAGGGCTTCTGCCTTGTTATTTTCCTGTCCGCACGTTGCTGCGAAGCGTATTGTCCTACCCGATCTCCTGTGCACTGATCGGCATCGGCACTTTAGCGCAAGTCAGGGAGGCGATGGAGGATTCTGTTTTATGGGGATCAGATCCCATTCTTTCTTTTGAAGAGGTTCTCTCGCATCTGGAAAAAACCTATGAGCCGATTCCCTGTGACCGCTGCCAGAGGTGCCATTGCCCACATGGCACAGAGATCCATACATTATTTCGGCAATATCAATATTTTTTTCTGGGAAAAGACTACTGGGCGCTTAGAAAACTAAATATGGGGATCGAAGAAAGTGCTGCGTGGTGCCGCGGATGTGTGCAGATGCCCTGCATCAAAGAGTGCCCGAAAAAGATCCGGATACCAGATGAGATCGAGAAGATCTACAGGCTGGTAAAAAAGCATCCGGTGATTTGGGAGAGCAGAAAAAACACACAGGCATAAGATAGAGAAAAGAAGTAAAGGCAGGTCACAGGAGATGGTTCGTATCAGCCTGTGCATGATTGTAAGAGATGAGGAGGCAGTGCTAGGCAGGTGTCTGGAATCTGTCAAAGGGATGGTGGACGAGATTGTCATCATAGACACCGGCTCTTTGGATGGGACGAAGGAAGAAGCAGCACGATATACCGATCAAATCTATGATTTTGTATGGAGAGATGATTTTGCGGCAGCGCGCAATGAGGCGTTTTCCAAGGCAGTGATGGATTACTGCATGTGGTTAGATGCGGATGATGTGTTTCCCGCAGAGGAACGGGAACGGTTTCTCACCTGGAAAGAAGCGGCAGATGGTTCGGCGGATGCGGTGATGATGCCGTATGCAACTGGATTTGACGAGGCGGGGAATGTGAACTTTTGTTATGAACGCGAACGTTTGTTAAAGAGAGAACGCGGATTTCGATGGGAGGGACGGGTGCATGAGGCGATTGCGGTCTCTGGAAAGGTAGAGAGACTGTCGGTCTGCATCGAGCATCACAGCCAAAAGACGTCTTATGGGCATCGGAATCTTCGGATCTATGAGAAGATGAAAGAAGCAGGCGAAGTTTTCTGCGCGCGGGATCTATTCTATTATGGAAGGGAACTTTACTATCACAGAAGATATGAAGAAGCTTTGGGCGTATTTTACTATTTTTTAAAACGAGAGGATGCCTTTTGGGAACATCAGGTGGATGCCTGCCGATACAGTGCCTACAGTCTGTATCAGCTTGGCAGGGAAAAAGAGGCGCTTGATTGCCTGTACCGGGGGCTTCGCTACCGGGCGCCGGGCGGAGAATTGTGCTGTGATCTGGGAAAACACTTTATGGACCGGCAGATGTGGGATCAGGCGGTATTCTGGTATCAGGCGGCGCTGCATGCGAAGAAAGAGACGGCTGGAGCATTTGTACAAAACGAGTGTTATGGATATCAGCCTTATCTGCAGCTGAGTGTCTGTTATGATCGTATGGGGGAGAGAGAACGTGCTTATGAGTGTCATAAAATGGCGGGAAAGTGTAAGCCTTATGGAAGAGAATATTTGAAAAATGAAGAATATTTTCGCAATATGTAGAAAGAACGCTTTGGAAAAGTCTGCATAGTCTAATTAGTGAAAATGATGTAATCAGGAGACGAAGGAGTATGGATTTTTTCCGAAGAAATTGTGAAAATGGCTCTTGTGGGTGCCAGGGGCACCCAGGAAACGGATGCTGTCAGGGACCGACCGGTCCCATGGGTCCTAGAGGCTGTCCAGGCCCCAGAGGTTGTCCGGGACCTACGGGGCCTCAGGGTCCTATGGGTCCCCAGGGTCCGATTGGACCTGGAGGTATGGAAGGGCCAGCAGGTCCTCAGGGAGTGCCCGGAGTAGCGGGTCCTGCCGGTGCTGTCGGCCCAACCGGTCCCCAAGGCCCCACAGGCCCGCAGGGAGTACCCGGAGTAGCGGGTCCT